>JAEXGX010000161.1 GCA_023450535.1 Pseudomonadota bacterium
GTACAGCATGGGGCGAGCCAGCACATTGAAGCCGATATCTGTGCCTGCATAGACAGTATTTTCATTATTCTTGACTGCGTTCACACGCCCGAGCACAAGACCGCATTCCGCAACGATATATCGCCCAGGCTCAATATAGAAACGCCCTTTATAACTGAATTCGGTGCTCCAATCGGAAATACGGCGATGCAACAGAGTACCGAATTCTGCCAGATCAAGGCGTTTTTCCCCTTCATATTTATGATAGGGAATGCCGAATCCACCGCCGAAGTCAATCAGCTCAAGCGTTATCCCTTTCTCCAGCAGGCGCACAGCCAAGCCGAGCAACACATCCATGGCCGCAACATAACTTGCTCCATCCATGAACAGAGAGCCGATGTGCTGGTTGAGCCCGGTCAAACGCAGATTATGCCTGGCGACAATGGCAAGGGCTTCATCCAGCAGCGTGGGGTTGACGCCGAACTTGGTATCTTTTCCTCCGGTGACCACCTTGGCGCTATGTCCGGCGCCGATGCCCGGATTGAAACGGATCATCACCTTTCCACCCGGATTGACGCGGCCATAGAGCTCCAGTTGAGAGAGGGAATCCACGCTGACCAAAAGCCCCTTGTCCACAGCGTTTTTCAACTCGGCTGCATCCACATTGTTGCAGACATACAAAATCTCATCCGGAGTGAACCCCGCGCGCAGATTAAGGTAAATTTCTCCGGGCGACATGGCGTCCACTACACAGCCTTCCTCGCGAATAATGGACAGAAGTGCAGGGTTGGTATTCGCTTTGGCCGAATAGTTTACAAAAAAACCGGGATGAGTGGAAAGGCTGACAAGTTCACGGCAGCTCTGACGAAGGATACGTTCATTATAGACATACAAAGGCGTCCCGAAACGGGTCGCGAGTTCAAGCGGGTTTTCCCTGCCAAAAAAATTCACGCTGTCGGTGTATGTGGAACGGATATTGGGCATACGTGTGTTCCTGAACCGGCAAAACCGGCGTCTGCGGAGAGGTGAAAAAAACGTGGCATTTTCTCGCTCAAATTGATTTGCTCTGGAAATCAACATGGTGGAGAGGGAAAACTCCCCCCCCACCACTGAAAAGTCACAAAGCCGTTACACAGACCCGGAATGCTGATAAACCGGGGTGTTGCCCCATGCCCCACCAAGGGAGAAAATCTCCCCGGTTCCCCATAATTCTAAAGGGCATCATAATCGGGAGGGGGAGGGAATACTACGCCCTGCCGAGGGGGAATCTGAGGGGGGGCGAGAAGCCCCCTCTCAAGGATTTTTCTGCAATTCAGCCCGTTACACGGTCTTGCCTGTCCCAATCCGGAACCTGGGTATGCAATGCTCTCAACCTTAACATACCCCGGAGCGGACCAGGAAAGGATTATTTTTTCAGCCAGGGCATCATGGAGCGCAGTTTGGCACCCACTTGCTCGATGGGATGTTCAGCGTTCATGCGGCGCATGGCCTTGAACTGAGGATAGTTCATGCGGGCCTCCACAAGGAAGTCGCGGGCAAAGGTGCCCTGCTGAATTTCCTGCAACACGCGTTTCATTTCGGCCTTGGTTTCCGCAGTGATCAGGCGCGGCCCGGTGCGATAGTCGCCGTATTCAGCAGTATTGCTGATGGAGTAGCGCATCTTGCCCATACCGCCCTCATACATGAGGTCAACAATGAGCTTCATTTCATGCATGCACTCAAAATAGGCCATTTCAGGCTGGTATCCAGCTTCCACCAGAGTCTCGAAACCCGCCTTGATCAGGGCGGTCACACCGCCGCAGAGCACGCACTGTTCGCCGAAGAGGTCGGTTTCCGTCTCCTCGCGGAATGAAGTTTCAATAACGCCGGAACGGGTGCCGCCAATGCCCTTGGCATAGGCGAGAGCCTTCTGAAGAGCCTGACCGCTGGCATCCTGATGTATCGCGACAAGGCAGGGAACGCCTCCGCCTTCCACATAGGTGCGACGAACCAGATGGCCGGGACCCTTGGGGGCGATCATAAAGACGTCCACATCCTTGGGCGGCTCAATCTGGCCGAAATGGATGTTGAAACCATGCGCGAAGAGCAGGGATTTCCCAGCCTTGAGGTTCGGCTTGATGTCCTTTTCATAGACAGCGGCCTGGTGTTCATCAGGCAACAGAATCATGATCAGGTCAGCCTTTTCAGCGGCTTCAGCGGCGGAAACAGGTTCAAAACCGTGTTCCTTGGCCAATGCATAATTGGCGCTGCCGGGACGCTGCCCGACAATGACGTTAACCCCGGAATCCCGCAGATTCTGGGCATGAGCATGGCCCTGGCTGCCATAGCCGAGAATGGCGACGGTCTTGCCTTTGAGCACCGAAAGGTCGGCATCCTGATCATAATAGGCTTTCATGGAATCCTCCGAATGGTAAACCACAGCGCGTGGCGAAATGCCCCGCAACCGGACTGAGAGCAGGTGGCGCAAAAAAACGCGCCGTCCCGCCGCCCTTGCAAAACAGACAAGAAAAGCCGCGCTATCCGATATTTCTGACGCGTGCGCATCTGAAGAATACGGCTGATCGCGGCTTTCCTGAAACGTCGGCGTCATGAGAATAAAACAGCTCAGGCACCGTCGTGCTCTTCGCGGAGGCGTACATGCCGCGCGCGACCGCGAAAAACAATAATGTTGCGGAGAGGCCGCGCTGTCAAGCGTTCCCCTGCGCCCCTCCAGAAGCTTAATCCACGCTCTGCAACGCGCGGCGCATGGCCACTGTTCCGGTACGAGCAATTTCCTTGATGCCGAACCGGGTCAGCAGGGTAAGAATGGCTTCCAGCTTGTCGTGAGACCCCGTAGCCTCGATAGTGAATTCACTCAGACTCACATCCACCACCTTGCAGCGAAAAATGTCCACAATGCGCAGAATTTCACTGCGTTTGCTCTCTTCCGCATTGACCCGGAAGACGACCATTTCCCGCTCTACCACAGCGCTGTCGGCAAATTCGACCACTTTAATCACGCTCACCAGCTTGCGCAGTTGCTTGATGATCTGCTCAATAATCTGGGCGTCGCCGTGCGTAGCGATAGTCATGTGCGATACGGACGGATCAAGTGTGGGGGCCACGTTCAGAGATTCAATATTAAAGCCGCGTCCGCTGAAAAGCCCGGCCACACGGGAAAGCACCCCGGGCTCGTTTTCCACAAGAACCGATAAGACCTGACGCATGAAAAACTCCTTGATTTCCGCCTTGAAGCGAAAAAATACGCGTAACTGTCAGACTGATGAAAAACCCTCTTTGAGGGTTCTCGGGGCTACTGACTTTATCAGCACCTCAACTACTGCGTTGTGTACCAGCGCTCGCGTATTCGCATCCGCCGGGCAACTAGGCAAATTGCTCTACACCAGCAGCATTTCATCCAGCGCGGCCCCTGCGGGAACCATCGGGTACACGTTCTCTTCCTTGGCCACCCGCACGTCGATGATCGCGGGGGCGGGGGAAGCCAGAGCCTTGGGCAGGACTCTTTCCAGCTCATCAACCGTGGAAATGCGGTATCCTTCCGCACCATAGGCTTCGGCCAGCTTCACAAAATCTGGCTGCCCTTCTTCCAGACAGGTAAAGCTGTAATTATGTTCATAAAACAATTCCTGCCATTGACGTACCATGCCAAGATAGGAGTTGTTCAGGATCAATATTTTGACAGGCAGTCGATTACACACCGCCGTCATCAGCTCCTGGATATTCATTTGAATCGAACCGTCGCCGGCAATGTCGATAACCAGTCGGTCGGGCAGCGCAAACTGAACTCCAATGGCTGCGGGCAGACCGTATCCCATAGTGCCGAGGCCGCCGGAGGTGATAAAAGTACGCGGTTCGGTTATGGTCAGAAACTGCGCGGCCCACATCTGGTTCTGACCTACTTCCGTGGTATACACGGCCTTGCCTTCGGTTATGCGCTGCACCGCCTCGACCACCTGCTGGGGTTTGAGGCCCTCAGCGTCCTTGCTGTAGGAAAGGGGACGAGCGTCATGCCACTCCCGCAACTGATTGATCCACTCCGCATGAGAAGCGGTCCAGTCATGCGGATTTTCCGCATCACGGGCCCTGAGCACTTCGTGCAGCCCGTCCAGGGACATGGCGCAATCGCCCACCACCGGCACGTCCACTTCCACATTTTTGCGAATGGATGTGGGATCGATATCAATATGAATAATTTTCGCTTTGGGCGCAAAAGTGGCCAGTCTGCCCGTGACGCGGTCATCAAAACGCGCCCCGGCGGCAATAATGAGGTCGGCCTTGTTCACCGCCCTGTTGGCAGCGTAAGTGCCGTGCATGCCCAGCATACCAAGGAACAGGGGGTCATCTCCCGCAAAAGCCCCCAAGCCCATGAGCGTAGAGGTCACGGGAATGGAAAAATCATGGGCGAGACGGCGCAGTTCCTTGGAGGCGTCAGAGCTGATGACCCCACCGCCTGCTAGGAGAAGAGGGCGCTCAGAAGCGGCCATGAGGTCGGCTGCACGGCGTAATTGATTGAGATTGGGGCGATAAGTGGGATTGTAGGACCGCATGCGTACTTCTTCAGGCCAGACGAATTCGATACTTTGCGTCATGAGGTCCTTGGGGAAATCGATAAGGACAGGGCCAGGTCGCCCGGAACGGGCCAGGTGAAATGCCTCGCGCACAGTCAGCGCCAGCCGCTTCAAATCTTTGACCAGGAAATTGTGCTTGGTGCAGGGACGTGTGATACCCACGATATCCACTTCCTGGAAGGCATCATTACCAATGAGATGAGTATGCACCTGCCCGGTAATGGCGACAACAGGAATAGAATCGGCGTAGGCAGTGGCCAGACCGGTCACAATATTGGTAGCGCCGGGGCCGGATGTAACCAGGCAAACCCCCACCTTGCCGGATGCACGGGCATATCCGTCGGCAGCATGAGCGGCGCCCTGTTCGTGCCGTACCAGAATATGCCGGAGAGCCTCATCACGATTAAGGTCATGATAAATATCCAGCACGGCCCCGCCGGGGTAACCGAAAACAATATCCACACCCTCACGCTTCAAGCATTCAAGAAGAATGCGCGCACCTGTCATCTTCATGTCGACCCTATCCTCAAGGCAAGAAGAAACGTTTTCCACACATGTACAACCGCATGAAAAACATGACAAAATATCTTTTCCGGACGGGAAGCCCCATGCTCCTCGCCCCTTGTCCGTGAAAAACCACGTCCGGCCTGTCAGTACAGCCCGCCCGTATCCCCGGAACCTGAAGGTATTTTGTAAAAAAAGCAGCCCGCGCGCCGACAAGCCGGCGCACGGGCGTCAAGCCGCCTACATGTTGCGGTATTTGTCGAGCATGACGTGCAAGCGGGTCTTGCCGTCAAGCTTCTGCTTCTTGAGAGCCTTCGCTTCCTGCTCTTCCGCAGGAGTCTTGAACGGCTTGGCTTCCAGCTTTTCCAGTTGCTTCTCATAGAGCATATGCTCTTCCCACAAAGCCTTCAATTCAGGATCGGCGGAGGCATACTTTTCAAGCAGTTCGAGATCTTGTGCTTCCATAGGGCAGACTCCGATGTGTTGGGGTTATTGCCTTGAGCCGCAAGTTCATGTGGCCCTTTCCTTATTTTGCTGCTGAAAACCGACACCCGAAACGACACCATACGGGCGATCGGATGGTTTCATGCGCAGCAATTACATTCCCCGACCAAACTGGTAAAGGGACGTAATCACCACACCATTAAAAAGCTGAAGAATCAAGAGCACCACTAAGGGCGACAAGTCAAAACCGTTGATGAAAACAAAAGGAAAGCGCTTACGGATACGGTAATATAACGGTTCTGTCAGAGAGCGCAGCACACGTACGACGGGGTTGTACGGATCGGGATTTACCCACGACAACAACGCGGAAATGATAATGACGATCGTATACAGATTAATGACGGTATCCAGCAGTTTGGCCACTGTCATCAAAAGATTGCCCACCACGAACATGTGCCCTCCATGTAGAGCAAATTACCTTTGAAATCATGCATGGCCAGAACACCATATTCTGACCCGCAGGTTTCACGCCCAAAGCCGGAGCAATGCGCGCCACATGTCAGTTGCAGATGCCCTGACTCCGCACAGAGCCTCACACCCACTATTCCGACAACTCTGGAAAGCATTTTCTCACAGTCTTTCAAAGTTAAAATGTTTCAGGGCAGATTACCTTTGAAGTCATGCACAACCAAGCCAACTCAAACGGCAAAGCCCTCTCGGAGATCAGGCGCACGATAAACGCACCCCCATTCAACCGGGAAGCCGCTGAAAATACAAATCCGGTTTTGAGCCGAAAAAACGCAACCGGGCATTCCCAAATACTTCCCGATGATTCTCCTTCAGTTCTTACTCGTCAGGATTTCACCGGTCGCACATTTTGTCAATGCCGCAAAGTTGATAAGAATTCAACAATGGCAGCGCAACGCCTTGATTCCTTCACGAAACAAGACCTCAACCCTGTCGGGCGGCGTCACGCTCAACACCATGCCGACCCCAAAGCTGGGATGATCCATCAACGATCCAAGAGGGAAGGCCCCATCCATAGCATAGGGTTTTGGTGTGCCGGGATTACGAGCCACGGCGTCCTGCCACTGGTGTTCCAGCTCTTCGCGCAGTTTCGCGCTCTGCTGTTCGGCGCGGCTGAGCTTCGGGATCCGTTGTGCAGCGGAGGTTTTGGGCGCTGAGGCCACAGCCTGTTCCACCCGGGTTCGGGTGCTGCTGCGATTCAACACCGCCGCGCCCCGTTCCTGACCGGATTGCACGCGCAACGGACGTTCCTTGATTGGACGCGCCTTGTTTTCTGCGGGATAATACTTGTGTACACTGCCACATGCGCAGCATTCTACCTTGGCGACTTCACCGTCAACCACAACCACAATAACATGACCCGTTATATCGCGACAGCGCGTGCAACGGGCCTCAATTCTCTGACCAGGTGAATAGGGGGATGCCATTGTCCTTTGTCCTTCTCCGTAAAAAATAAGTCCTTTGCGAATCTACTCGGATGAGGCAGCTTAGGCAAGCGCCTCCCCCCCCGATCTAGCGATACTTTCACAATTAAACAGACTGCGTGTCCTCTCCGAACAAACTCCTGCTCTAACGTTGTGCCACCGGAGGGCCGCATTCCGTTTTTTGCACCAGGATATAAACAATAAAACATCCTGTCTTGGAGATGGCGATGCGCGGACAACTATTGCAAATCAACGAAGAAAATGCCGAGGTTATTCCTTTTGAGAAAGGAGAGGAACTACTGGCGGACAGAAATAACCGAACCAGCCCTCTGCTCTGGATGCACCTGGAACATTCCAGCCCTGAGGAATGGGGAAATCTGCTGACGACGCTGAAATTACGTGACGAAGACAAAACGTACGCCATGCAGTCCCGTCATTTTCCTCAAGCGACCGAGCTCGCAGTCGGAGGACTTGTACTGCGTATGCCCCTGCGTATTTCCAGCAATGGAGTAAAAAAGGAAGACAGGGTGCGGTACCTGACCGTACTCATGCTTCCACAGTTATTAATCAGCAGGATTCAGGGTCAGACTCCCCTTTTGACAAAGGCAGGCAATCGTTTGCTGGAAGACGAGCAGCCAGCCATTACAAGCTCGGCGGAGCTCCTTCTTTATCTTCTGGAAGTCATCCTGGAAACGGAGGTCAACCATCTGCTGCTCGCCCGCAATGGAGTCGCTCATCTGGCATCTGCGGCGGAAAAAGATATTGACAGACTGGACAACCGCAAGCTGGCCCGCTTCCACCGCCGGGTGGGTATTCTTGCCGGACAGGCTGAAGAAAAACTGTTCTGCCTCACTCTGCTCGCAAGTCTGCTGGCTCGGGGTAAAGCATTTGACTCCATGCGCCTGGCGGACTCCCGTTCCCGGCAACAAACGGAACAGCGCCTACGTGTCCTGACCATTATCTCCGGTGTTTTCATGCCATTGACCTTTATCACCGGATTTTACGGTATGAATTTTCCCAGTATGCCATTTCTGGAAAGCAAATGGGCTTCTGGTTCATCGTCTGCGGCATGCTGGGACTGGGAACCGGGCTTATCATCTTTTTCCGAAAGCGCGGCTGGTTTGACTAGGGCGTGTTGACACAAAACAGAAAACGCGTGGTTTTTCGGGGTGCTGCCCCGTGCCCCGCCGGGGGGAATAATTCCCCCCGATCCCCCTAAACATATTGGAACTATCCGAAATAGTGTCAACACGCCCCAGGAGTGTTCACACCAGAGCGATTTCATTTTGAAACTGCCCGGTATCAGAATATCACGCGCATATACAGCAAGCGCCTGAGCATGTTCCCACAATAAATTACAGGGGAAACATGCTCAGGCGCTCGTTCTGCGATCTTCTCGGCACCATATGCGCGGGACATTCTGTTCGCTATTCGCTCTGTCCCAACTCCGCAAACATGGCGCTCATCTCTTCTCTGATAACGCGAGCTGCTGCTTCCGCCGCAGCCTTCTCACTGGTGCTTTCCTGTTTTTCAAGACGATTTTCCAGTGCTATGATGCGATTTTCAAAATTGACGAGTTCGTTGACCATACCTTCCACATAGGGCGGCGTGTTACTTTCGCTCATCAGTTCTCGTGTCACAACCGCCTGTATTGCCTCTTCATCCGGTTCCGCTCCGGCCTTTTCTGAAGTCAGGGCCTGTCTCAGTTCTTCCAGACGGGAATCAACCGCATCCAGGCGTTCTGTCAGCGCGACAACATAAGAAGGAGTGTTGTTTCCGTTCATTAACTCCCGCACGACAACCGCCTGTATTGCCTCTTCATCCGGTTCCGCTCCGACCTTTTCCGAAGCCAAGGCCTGCCCCAGCTCTTCCAGGCAGGAATCAACCGCATCCAGACGTTCCGTCAAGGCAACCACGCAAGGCGGCATGTTGTCTTCGCTCATCAGTTCTTGTGCGACAACTGCCCGTATCGCGTCTTTATCCGGCTCCATTCCGCTCTTTTCCGAAGCCAAGGCCTGCCCCAGCTCTTCCAGGCGGGAATCAACCGCGTCCAGACGTTCTGCCAAGGTGGAAATAAAGGAAGTTTTTTCCTGTTCCTCACGCAAACGGGCTTCCAACTCTGTCATACGTGCCCCGGCATCGGCAAGAGCGGCTTCACACGTCGCTTTTAGCGCCGCGAGTTCCCGGGCTAATCTGTCAAAATTCAGCTCATCGCTTTTTTGAATAAACGGCTCTCTCTTTTCCCCGGGCACAACAGGGTTTTTACCCAGATCTGAAAAAATTTTTTTCATTTCTTCGGGACCCCCGGCAGGAACTGCGCGCTGCATTTCTCCCGCAGATTCAGGAGATCCC
>JAEXGX010000177.1 GCA_023450535.1 Pseudomonadota bacterium
GTTCCGCCCTGCCGGGCAAGGGGCTCGGCCTGAACGAATTCGCCGCTGAATCCGCCGCGTGCTGGGCTATGGAACAGGAGGGGCTCACGCCGCCCGAAACCCATTTCTGGAACAGGGAAAGCGTCTCCCTGCTGCATCGGGCCGTGGGTTTTTCCCGCAGGGGACAAACGGAGGAATCCAGCACCGACCCCGCTGCTTTTGCCGAGTTTGCCGCCAGGGCGGACGCGGAAAGCCCCGCGTTCACCCCGCGCGCCTGCCTGCGTCTTGTGAATGCAGCATCTCCCCTGCCCCTGAAAAGAGTGGAAAAGGCCAAGTCCATCATGGCCCGCTTTGTGGGTGCTGCCATGTCCCTCGGAGCAATCAGCGCCGAAGCCCATGTCTGCGTAGCCCGCGCCTGCAACGCCGTGGGAGCTCGCTCCAACAGCGGAGAAGGAGGTGAAGACGAAACGCGCGGCGCGAATGAAGCGGGCGGCGACAGTCGTTCCCGCATCCGCCAGGTGGCCTCGGGACGCTTCGGCGTGACTCTGGACTATCTGGTCAATGCGGATGAAATCCAGATCAAGATCGCGCAGGGAGCAAAACCCGGCGAGGGCGGCCAACTGCCGGCGGCCAAGGTCACGGAGGAAATAGCCAGACTACGCCGCACCATGCCCGGCGTCACCCTCGTTTCCCCTCCCCCGCATCACGACATCTATTCCATTGAGGATCTGGCCCAACTCATCCATGATCTGCGCAGGGTCAGCCCCTCCTCGCGCATCTCGGTCAAGCTCGCGGCGGAAAGCGGCGTGGGCACTGTGGCCGTGGGCGCAGCCAAGGCCGGAGCCGACGGCATCCTCATTTCCGGCCATGACGGCGGCACCGGAGCCGCTCCTCTTTCCGCGATCCGCCATTGCGGCTCGGCGTGGGAGCTCGGTCTGGCCGAGGCGCACCGCGCGCTTGTGGCCAGCGGCCTGCGCAACCGAGTCCGCCTCCAGACTGACGGAGGCCTGCGCAGTGGGCGCGACATTGTCATCGCGGCAATTCTCGGTGCGGACGAATTCGGATTCGGCACGGCCCTGCTGGTAAGCTGCGGTTGCGTCATGTGCCGGAAATGCCATGAAGGCCGCTGCCCGGCGGGTATTGCGACTCAGGATGAAACGTTCCGCCGTCGCTTTGCGGGCAGGCCGGAGCATGCGGAAAATTTCCTCCGCCTTGTGGCGGAGGATGTACGCCGCCATCTGGCCGCCCTCGGTCTGCCTGATCTGGACGCGGCACGTGATCGTTTTGATCTGCTGAAGCCAACCCCCGCCACGGGCAAGCGTGCCCTGCTGGACTGGACAGAACTGCTCGACGCTCCGCTGCCCGCCGTTCCGGAAAACAACGGAAGCGACAAGGTTTTTACCCCCACTCCGCTGGAACAGGCCATGCTTGACGCCTGCCACGAAGCGCTGGAAGGCGGCCCGGCCCGCCGGGTCTTCTCCGCTGAGGTGCGCAATTCGGATCGCGCCGTGGGGACACTGCTTTCCGGCGATCTGGTCCGCCGCTACGGCATACTGCGCCTGGAATCCGAAGCGGCGCACGGCCCCTTCTTCCACGCGCTGCTGCGCGGTTCCGCCGGGCAAAGTCTCGGAGCCTTTCTCGCCCCCGGCGTGGAAATCACCGTGGAAGGCGACGCCAACGACTATGCCGGAAAAGGATTGTGCGGAGGCCGTCTGATCGTACGGCCCGCAGCTCCGGACGCCGCTTCCGGGCTGGAGCTTGGCCAGGCCATAACCGGCAACGTGGCCCTGTACGGAGCCACCGGCGGAGAAGCCTATTTCCGGGGCCGCGCGGGCGAACGCCTCGCGGTGCGCAACAGCGGCGCGCTGTGCGTGGCAGAAGGCGCGGGGGATCATGCCTGCGAATACATGACAGGGGGCGTCGTGGTGGTACTGGGAAACTGCGGCTACAACTTTGCGGCGGGCATGAGCGGCGGCGTGGCCTTTGTCTATGACCGGGACGAGCGTTTCCAGAACCGCTGCAACACCGACAGCGTGGACCTGGAATCCGTCTGGACCGAGACGGACAAAACGTTGCTGCGCGGCCTGCTGGAAAACCATGTCCGCCACACCGGAAGCCCCCGGGCCGAAGCACTGCTTGCCAACTGGGAAGCGGAACTCCCGCTTTTCGTCAAGGTCATGCCGCTGGAAGCGCGCGCCGCTCTCGCGCGGCAGCACGCCAGCCAGCGTCACGGCGGCGACGTGACCTCGGCCACTGAGGACGTGCTTTAATCCCCTTCCCGAATCAAAACAACGGAACACAACCCATGATACACTTCGTTAAAATGCACGGACTCGGCAACGACTACGTTTACGTGGACGGCTTCACCTCCGCCCTGCCCACCGAGGACGCCATGCTGAAGCGGCTGGCCGTCGCGGTCAGCGACCGCCATCGCGGCGTCGGATCGGATGGTCTTATCCTCATCCTGCCCTCCTCCGTCGCGGATATCAGGATGCGCATGTTCAACAGCGACGGCAGTGAATCGGAAATGTGCGGCAACGGCATACGCTGCGTAGGCCGCTATGCCCTGACGCGCGGGTTGATTTCCCGGGCGGACCCGACCGTGGAAACCGGAGCCGGTATCCGTTGCCTGGAAATCACGGAAGGCGCGGACACCGTCACGGTGGACATGGGCGAACCGGAATGGGTTCCGGCAAAAATTCCCCTGACCCCTGGTCTTGCGGATGGTGAGGATTTCATCCGCCGCACCCTGCGCGTGGACGGCAGAAGCTGGGAGGTGACCTGCCTCTCCGTGGGCAACCCTCACGCCGTGGTTTTTCTTCCCGACGTAGCTAACCTCGATCTTGAACACCTTGGCCCGCTCTTCGAGCACCACCCCCTGTTCCCGCGCCGGGTTAATACCGAGTTCATTCACGTGCGCTCCCCGGAATCACTGGACATGCGCGTCTGGGAGCGCGGCGCAGGCGAAACCCAAGCCTGCGGCACAGGCGCCAGTGCGGCCGCAGTGGCCGCCATGCGCTGCGGGCTTGCCGCCCGCAAGGTACGCATGAATCTGCTCGGCGGCCCGCTGGACATTGAATGGCGCGACAATAACCACATCTTCATGACCGGCGAGGCCATCACCGTATTTGAAGGCGACTGGCCAGAATGTTCCAATACCTGAACTGTGGCTGCTCCAGCGTCGCGGCGGAGCTTCGGTACACTCGACTCCTGGAACATTTTCACAATGAAAATGCTCTAACAAAAAGAGAATTTGGCATGCTACGCATCAACCCCCATTACGCCCGCATGGGCAAGTCCTATCTGTTCGCGGAAATCGCCCATCGGGTGGCGGCGTTCCGCGAAGAACATCCCGACACAAACGTCATCAGCATGGGTATCGGCGACGTGACGCAACCGCTGGCTCCTGCCGTCATCCGGGCACTGCACACCGCTGTGGATGATATGGGCAGCCCGGAGGGTTTTCACGGCTATGGTCCGGAACAGGGTTACGCCTTTCTGCGCGAGGCCGTAGCGCTGGAATACGCCGCGCGCGGCGTGAACGTAAGTCCGGACGACATTTTCATCAGCGACGGCGCGAAATGCGACCTCGGCAACTTTCAGGAACTGTTCGCCCCGGACGTGAGCATTGCCGTTACCGACCCCGTATATCCGGTCTATGTGGACTCCAACTGCATGGCGGGCCGTGGAGGAACATGGACGGAACACGGCTGGAACGGTATCCGTTACCTGCCCTGCACGGCGGAAAACAACTTCACGCCCGCGCTTCCCGAAAACGTACCGGACGTGCTCTATCTCTGCTCACCCAACAATCCCACCGGAACCGCGCTGGATCGCGCAAGCCTGAGTGAGTGGGTACAGTACGCCCGCCACAACGGCATGCTGATCATGTTCGACTCTGCCTATGAATGCTTCATCGACGATACGGAAGGGGATATCCCGCACAGCATCTACGAGATCCCGGGTGCGGACGAGGTGGCCGTGGAGTTCCGGAGTTTTTCCAAGAGCGCGGGCTTTACCGGACTGCGCTGCGCCTACGCCGTGGTTCCCTCAAACCTGAGGTTTGGCGGAAAAGGTCAACTCCACGACATGTGGGCGCGCCGCCAGACCACGAAATATAACGGCTGCCCCTATATCGTGCAGAAGGCGGCAGAAGCGGCCTGTTCCCCGGAAGGCCACAAGGAAACATCGGATGTGGTAAATATCTATCGGAACAACGCGGCCCTGATGCGCGACACGTTGAATGCTCTGGGCCTGGCGGTATACGGAGGCATCCACGCCCCTTACCTGTGGGTGCGCACACCGCACGGCATGAATTCATGGGATTTCTTTCAGCTCCTGCTGGATCGCGCGGCCGTGGTGTGTACGCCCGGCTCGGGCTTTGGCCCGTCCGGCGAAGGCTATGCCCGCCTGACGGCCTTCTCTTCTCCCGAAAACACCCGTGAGGCCATGACGCGCCTGACCAACGCGCTGAAACAGGCCTGATCCTTGCCCGCTCCCTTCCGTCCGGGGGTAATTGCGGAGTCCCCGGACGGGAGGGAAACGGCGGCGCCGCGGTATGCTCTCTTTCGACCGCGGCGCTTCTTGTCAAAGAATCCCGTATGTCTTCCGCCTCAACGGCAGGAAGACATACGGGATTCTGTTCCGGCTTTCGCAGTTTATCTGCGCCACACATTCTTATTGTCCCAACAGCGACGGAAGCCACAGACTCAAGGCCGGAAATGCCACCATGAGCAGCAGCACCGTGACGAAGGCGGGCAAAAACAGGGAAGCTCCGGCGAATACCTCGTCCAGCGGCACCTTTTCCTTGTTTCCCACCTGCCCGGACATGCTGGACACCACATAGGAAGATACGCCCACCGGCGGCGTAATCGCGCCCATGCTGGTGATTACAATGAGCAGCATGCAGAACCACAGAGGATCCCAACCGAGCTTTTCCGCCAGGGGGTAAAATACGGGCAGAGTCATGACCAGAAGGGCCAAAGCATCCATAACCATGCCCCCGAGCAGAAATACCACGGCCATAATGACCAGCACCAGCCAGCCGGAAACATGCCACGCGGCAATGGCGTCTGCCAGGGTAAAGGGCAGGCGCGTCAGGGTCAAAAATTTTCCGAATATCGCCGCTCCTGCCATGAGCAGAAAAATCATGGCGGAGATGCCCAGGCTCTCGCCCAGAGCGGCACGGAGCTTGCGTAGATCCAGCCCGCGCCGGAGAAGTCCCAGAACAAACGCCAGCGCGCAGCCCACGGCTCCGGCTTCCGTGGGGGTAAACAGCCCGAAAGACATGCCGCAAATCACCAGCATAAACAGAACCACAGTCTCCAGCAGACCAGGCAAGGCATGCAGTTTTTCCGAAAATGCAGCTCGATTTCCGGCAGGCATCCAGGAGGGACGCAGCCGGGAAACGGCCAACACCACGAGTAAAAAGCCACCAAGCAACAGAAGACCAGGCAGGATGCCGCTGATAAACAGGCGCTGGATGGACAGAGACGTCTGTACTCCCACCACAATGGCTACCACACTGGGCGGAATGATGACTCCCAGCGTCGTTCCCGCAGCGATAGTACCTGTGGCGATGACGGGATGGTAACCGTATTTGCGCATTTGCGGCAGAGCCACAGAGGTCATGGTTGCGGCGGTGGCGGTGTTTGATCCGCAAATGGCGGAAAAGGCTCCACAGGCCAGTAACGTGGCCGCCGCAATGCCTCCCCGGCGATGTCCGGTAAACGTGTGAACGGCCCTGTACAGGCGTTCGCTCATACCGGAATGAAAACAAATTTGCCCCATAAGTACGAACAGTGGCACCACGGTCAGCCCGTACCCGGAAAAGGTGCCCCACAACTCGTTGCCGAGCATGAGCAGAGCATTTTTCATGCCGTCCAGCACGGCATAGCCACTGAAGCCCAACACGGCCAGCAGTAACGCCACGGGCACGCGCAGCAGAAGTACCCCTGCGATCAGCAAGGCCACTGCGCCCAGCGCGAGCAGAGAAGGATCGACCGCATTCATGACGCTTCCCCAGTCGGACGAATACACGGTTCCGGTTGCGCTCTTCCACTCACGGCGGACGTTCCGCGCAAAAAAACCGTCATATTCCGCACAGGTTCCACTAACAAGGCTGCTGTCTGCAACAGACATCCCACCCCCATTGCCATGATGAACACGCCGTACCCCATGTTCAACCCGTCAATACGCTCGCCCATTTCCCCCACAACGAGGCCAAGTTCAAACAATTCCTTTGCTGCCGCCCCCAGAAAGGCAGTGCAGAGCAACGCCAGCGCGAAACGCTGGAACGCTCTCCAGCGCCGGGGCAGACGCTCTTCCAGCAGCCCCGCCTCTATATGTCCGCCGCGCAATTGGGTCAGCGGCAGGCACAACGCTACTCCGGCAGCGCATAAGTAGCCGCTCAACTCCGCCGCATAGCGCAAAGAGCTATCCAGACAAGCGCGCAGGGCGATGTTTACCAGCGTCAGAACCAGCATAGCGATAATGCACGCGCAGCCTGCGGCAAACGCCGCCCGGCTTATGCTTTCCAAAATATTTTTTTGATTCTTCATGGTCTTGCTCACTTAATTTTCAGACCGGGCGGCCCTGAGCTGGTCACGCAGGGCAAAAATTTCATTGAGCACAGCATCGCCGTCCATGTCCAGGTCAGCAGCGACCTTTTTCTTCCAGGCGTCCAGCAGGGGCGCACACTGTTCTGCCGCGCGGGCCTTTTCCGCTTCAGAGAGCTTCACCAACTTGAAGTCGTATGTTTCTTCGGCCCATTTCAACGCCTGACGGCCCCAGTCATCCACATACTCACCGGTAAAACGGCAATGTTCCATAGCATAACTGTCAAACACCGCTTTAACGTCGTCGGGCAGACGGTCCCAGGCTTTTTTGTTCATGACCACGACAAAGGGATACACGGAAGAGTTGATTTCAAGCCCGTAGCGGCAGTTTTCCGCATAATTGAGATCTTTCAGCGTATCCCAGGAAGAGAACACACCCTTGACCATGCCCTTCTGAAGCGCTTCCGGAGTTTCCGACATGGGCATGGACACCGCCTGACCACCCAGCGTTTCGATCACATCAGACAGACTGCCCGAAGCACGCAGGGGCAAGCCCCTGAGATCGTCCAGCGAGGCGACGGGCTGTGTGCTCATGATCTGTGAAGGCGCACAGGCGAACATGAGCAAAACCTTATAAGGAGCCAATTCGCGCGGCTGATGCTTCAAGTACATGGCAAAAGCAGCTTCTCCGGCATCACGGGCGCTGGAAAAGCCCAGCGGCAGACCGAACACGTCAAAAAAAGGAAAAGACCCCGGGTGATACGATAAACTGACGCAGCCTATGTCGGCCTGCCCGCGCGCCACCCCGCGCAAAATGGATCGGGCGTCGAGCAGGGTCCCTCCGGGGAAAGTCTCAATGGCGACCTTGCCGTCCGTGCGGGCTTCCACTTCATCGGCCCATTTTTCCATCTGCACACAGGGAAAGGTTGCTGCCGCAGGGAAGTTCGCATAACGCAGCCGGATCGGGCCTTCCGCCCACGCCGGGAATGAAGACAGCGCAACACACATGAACGGCAGAGTAAACACCAGGGGAAGAAGACGGGAAAGACGGAAAAAAAGCATGACATTCGCTCCGGGTTTGCCGCCGGGGAACGGCGGATGGGGGAAACGGCGGAGACGGAGCGAAAAATAAAAAAAGCCACCGACATCCGCCGGCGGCCTTTGTTTCAGCAAACAGTGCTCAACAATGCAAAAGCTCCCGACGCGCTATGCCCGCCAGGACCACCACTGAGACTTCACGAAGGAAGAAACAAACGATTGCATTGAAACACTCCTGTGTGTTCCTTTCCAGAACACGATTCCCAAATCACCCGAACCGCACCGGATTGTCAAGTTTTTTCTCAAAAACCCCCGGATGCAAAAGCCGCAGGGAAATCTTCCCCTACGGCTTTTGTCAAACAATTCTAACCGACTTTAGAGGAGTGGATCAAGCCGAGACTCCAACGCGAAGCCGGAGTAGCCACAACGCACTTGCGGCTACTCCGGCTTCAGACGTAAAAGCTTTGGGGCAGAGCATCACGCCCTAGCCAAGTATAGTCTGAATGTTAACCGCTCTAGTTGTGCCAGCCCATGTGATGCGCGCCGCCCATCATGCGGCCACCCATATGGCCATTGCCCATCATGCCGCCGCAATTGCCCCCCATGCCCATGCCGTACGGGACGTTCTCAAAGCCCATTTCTGCAGCCATCTTGGCGCGAAATTCTGCGCCGGAGTTCCGAATCTGGGTCGAAAGCTGCGCTACTTCCCCGGCGAGCTTGCTGATATATTCCGGCTGGACGTTGGGGTTATCGGACAGTGCGTTCAACTCCAGCCGCTTGGCCTGCATCTGTTCCCGCAGAGGAGCCATCGCAGCCGTATGTTCCTGAATCAACTTGTCCACTGCGGCCTGCTTTTCCGGAGTCAGATTCTGATACCCGCCGTTATAGTAGCAGGCCCCGTTATTTCCATATCCCATCATGCCGCCATGATACCCGCCGTTATGGCCACGGGCCAGAGCAAAGGAAGCGGAACCGATAACCAGAGTGGTGACGGCCAGACCGGCCATAATCTTGCGCATGTTCATATTGTTCTCCTGAATGCTTCGACGCATTGCGCCGGGTAATTTTTCTTTCCCCTTCCGGGTACTTCTTCGTGGTATGCCTCTCCTATAGCAAGCGGCGTGCCAACATTTCCATTATTTTATAATATATTGATATATATATATATATTTTAAAAAATATCCTCTTGCCATCTGTTTTACCTTTACGCTAGTGTTACCTTTCGTAACACTCTTTTGTAAAAGATATGGGTAAAATTTACACAACGCATACAGATGTCACCTTTGGTTACAGAAGCACTCTCTTCCCTTTTTTGCTATTATCAAATAATATATTGAAATATATAAATAAAAATATCACCAGACAAAACATCACACTCTGGCCCGTATTTTGCTTGGCTGGATTTATCTTTATCTTTTGTTAATTATCGTATGGAGCACTCATGACCTTTCTTTCCCGCATGACAGGCCGCAGAGAACTCGCGCCAGCCGGACCAGATGGCATGACGCCGCGCCGGGCGGCCGTCCATCTGCGCAACATGCCTTCCTGGCTGGCCCTTTCCCCCTGGATTGTGGTAGCCGGTTCCCTTCTGCTCGCGCTGCTGGTACTGCTGATGGACTACCGCGGCGGAGACAAGGAAAGCTCGGTCACCACCCGGATTTTTCTGGAACGGGGCACTTCGTTGATTCATGCCTATGAGGCCACGTTACAGGCGGGTATGGGCTTTCAGTGGACAGATGAAGAATTGCAGGCGGTTCTGGATAAAATCGGCACCAGCCCCGATATCCACTACATGGCGATCACGGATGAACAGGGCCGGGTGCTGGCCGCGAGTGATACGCCTCTGATTGGTTCCGATCTGATTGCTCCTGAAGAGATGGAAGATCTGGCCCCCACTCGCCAGGCCAAGGGGCATATCGTGAACCTTTCCGGCGAAGTCCCGGTGTTCCAGGTGTATCAACTGCTTTCCGTCCGCCAATATGAAGAGCGGCTACGCAAGCACGGACACATGATGATGAGCCACCGCATGATGCGTTCCTCTCCCAATGCGGAGCGCATTCCCAACCAGCGTCTGGTCATTTTTGTCGGATACGACATGACCCCGCTTCTGGAAGCGGAATCCGCCGACGCCCGCCGGGCGATTATTCACTGGAGCGTTCTGGCGTTCATCGGCGCCGTGGGACTGTTGACCCTGTTTCTCGTCAAGGGCTATCAGCGCTCCCGGCTGCTGGTGCAGGAGACTTCAGCCTTTACCTTTGCCCTTCTCGACGCACTGCCGCTGGGTCTGGTAGCCGTAAATTGTGCGAATCGCATCACCACTATCAACCCCGAAGCCGAACGCATTACGGGGCTCAAAAATGGGGATGCTCTGGGCCGCGACATGGGCGAGGCCCTCCCCAGCCTGTGGGCCGCACTGAACGATACGGGGATCATGGAGGAGCACGCGCCCCGCGAGCAGGAAGTCAGATGCATGTTCGGTGACGGGCGGCGCATTCCGCTCGCACTGACTGCAACTCCCGTCATTGCGCCTGGAAAAAACGGCCATTGCGCCGGATATGCTTTTATCCTTCGCGATTTGGGTGAAATTCGCAAACTTCAGGCGGAAATACGCCGTCAGGACAGGCTGGCCGCACTGGGGCACATGGCTGCGGGCATTGCTCATGAAATACGCAACCCGCTGAGTGCCATCAAGGGGCTGGCCCGCTTCTTTCAGGAAGTCAGCCCGGAAGGCGGCGAGGAAGCCAGAGTGGCGGGTATCATGACGCAGGAGGTGCAACGCCTGGACAACGTGGTCGGCGATCTGCTGGAACTTGCCCGGCCGGACAAGCTCAACCTCACGGCGATATCCCCGACCGCCTTGTTGGATCGCGCCAGAACACTGGTACAGGCCGACATGGACAAGACCGGCATCAACTATGTACAGGAGGCACCTTCTCCTTGTCCGGAAATCATGTTGGACGCAGATCGTATGACGCAGGTACTGCTCAACCTGTTTTTGAATGCTATACAGGCCATGCCGAACGGCGGCACTCTGACCGCCCGCGTGCGCTTTCAGTCCCAGGCCGGCTCGGGAACTTTGCCCTCCGGCTACAACGATGTTTTTCTGCTGGATATTGAAGACACGGGCGAGGGCATCCCCAAGGACAAAATCCAGCAGATTTTCAGCCCCTACTACACGACCAAGGCGCGAGGCACCGGGCTCGGCCTGTCTCTGGTCCACAAAATAACGGAAGCACATGACGGCGAAATAGATGTCGCCAGCACGGTGGGTAAGG
>JAEXGX010000215.1 GCA_023450535.1 Pseudomonadota bacterium
CCTTGGATATCTCTGGAGGAAAACTTGAATACTGATTTTATTCCTGTCACACTTGATCTGTACGATGATTACATGGCTTTTTTTCATGCTACGCCACGGCGTTCTGCTGATTATACGTTTACAAACCTGTGGGGCTGGGCTGAGTATTACGGTTTGAGCCTGAGCCTTCGTGATGATTTGTGCTGGATTCGTCAGAATCGCCCTTTTCCCCGCATTTGGGCTCCGGTGGGAAACTGGGAGCAGGCTGATTGGGAAAAGCATCCGGAGGTCCGCACAGGCGTGACGCTGCACCGGGTTCCCAATGAACTGGCGGCGACGCTCCGGGCGCGTCTAGGCGAGGATCGGGTTGAGGCCGAGGCAGCCAGAGAGCAATGGGAATACTTGTATAGCCGGGAAGAACTGGCTACCTTGAGCGGAAATAAATTTCACAAGAAAAAGAATCTGGTGAACCAGTACCGCAAGCTCTACGGTATTGATTATCGCTCTCTGGACATGAGGGAAAATCCTTCCGGACTTGAAGATGTGCTGCAATTGCAGGAAGAATGGTGCCGTTGGCGCGACTGTGGCAACAGCCCGTCTCTTCAGGCTGAAAGTGACGTCATTTTCCGTGTGGTCGGGAACTGGGCGCGTTTGTCAGGGCTTATGGGCGGTTCCCTGTACGTCGAAAACCGGATGGTGGCCTTCACCATCGGCGAGCCTCTCGATCAGACAAGTCTGGTATTGCACTTTGAAAAAGTGCAACCCGATTACAAGGGAGTGTATCAGGCCATTAATAACGCCTTTGCACAACATGCGCCCGAGCAGTTCACGATCCTCAACCGCGAGCAGGATATGGGCGAAGAAGGCCTGCGTCAGGCCAAGGAAACGTATAACCCTACGGGATTTTTGCAGAAGAGCGTTGTGAAGGTAGGCGCAGTCTAAATTTTTCAACGTTAGAGAGGTTTAACTTTGAAATTGTGCAGACCGAGATACGATGTTCTGGCCCATAGGTTTCACGCCTGAAGCAGGAGCATGCTCTGCTGCTCATGCTTGTACGCCCGTCGGGTGACCACGCTGCAAGTGGATATGACTGCTCCGGTGTCACGGCGGAATCTCGTGGCACTCGGCACGGAGAACATTTTTAAAGTGAAATTGTTCTGAAGAAGTACAACGACCGAAATACGAGAAAAGGGGATGGGAAACTTTTTTGCTTCCCGTCCCTCTTCAAAAATTTTTTCAGTAAGCTATTATTTCAGCTTCATGGCCTCCCGTTCGAATTTCCACGGGTCGGAAACCTCGCTAGAAGTTTCATTGAACGTCATGGTCATGCGGTTTTGCGTTTCAAAGGGCGTCCAGCCTGGGTTGCCTGTACGCGCGAAATCCATCCAAGTCCTGTGCAGCCTGTCAGCCAGACTTTGGGGCGGATTGTTGCCTACCACGCCGTCACATGCTTTTTTATCAGCCAACATATCGAATACAAAGGGAATATCACACCAGTGCGCTGCTTTCAGCCTACCACCATAGGCCGGGCTTTCCCAATTGAAGGAATAGGCCCAGGTTTTTCCTCCTCCACTGGCACGGGCCTCCAGAAGCATATTGGTGGGAATACGGAAGATAAGATCACTCTGGAGCGCTGTGTAGATTTCGCCCGGTGTCGTGCCCCTTCCTTGTTTGTGGTAAGCTTCCGCGAGGAACGCCGGGGCATCAATGGACTTGAGTAGAAATTCGATCATATCTGGCCCGATACGGTCAATTTCCCCTGATGGAACGGTAACATAGCGCCATTCATCCGCCGTGCTTCCGATCATCACGTCCACATCCTTGCCCGCGCCGTCGGCAACGCTGTCCACCACGCGTTTCAAAAGTACTTCGCCGTCCACATAAGGTTTGAACAGCGTGTTGTTACCGTTGGCATAGTGCGCCCATTCAGGATCGCTGTTCTTTTCCCCCATGAGGCGGCGGAAATTAAGCATTTTTTCATGCGGCAGTGCGAGAAGGGCCTCCCGTGTATGTGGTATGCCGTAGTAGTTAAACAGCATGTCCGACACAGTGGATGTCTGTTCTGGTGTCCATTGTGCCAGATGTGACCCGCTCATCAAAATAGCCCGCTCGAACAGCCCTTTCGCCAGAGGCGATGCAAGCAGGGAACCGATATGCGTTGCCCCGGCGGACTGCCCGAACACGGTCACACAATTCTGGTCTCCACCGAAAGCCGCAATATTTTCCTTCACCCATCGCAGTGCGAACATCATGTCGCGGATGGCAAGATTCGAGGGCACACCGGGAATTTTCATGAATCCATCGACATTAACCCGATAGTTGATGGTAACCAGGACCACTCCGTCCCGTGCGAATGAGTGCCCGTTGGCCTCTCCGTTATCACAACTTACGCTTCCTCCACCGGGGATATACACCATGACGGGATGTTTGCCCGTCCCCGGCGCGGGTGTCCAAATATTCACCCGCAAGCAGTCTCCACCACCTTCCACGAGTATGCGGGAGTTCTTGCCAGGCAGGGGTTTGCCGTCGGCTCCAATTTTGCCTTCCTCTTCATCCTCAATTACTCCCCCTCCCTGAAGAGGAAGTGAAGATTGCGCCATGCACTTCACTACGCCGCTCCAAGGTTCGACGTATTCGGCAACTTTGAAACGTGTCGCTGTTTCGTAGGGGGGCTTGCCGCAGGGGACCCCAAAGAACATGTGTACGCCATCCGCAACCAGGCCCTGCACTCTGCCGCGAGGAGTAGCGACCACCGGCCCTTCCACTGCTGCAGCCCGCGCCTGCATGGGCATACACAGTGCCGCAAGGGAAAAAGAGACACTTTTCACAAATGAACGCCTGGAAATGTGCATGGCTTCCTCCTGAACAGTAAGAAATTAGATAAGAATAGACAAAAATTTTACAAAGCGGGAGTGCCCCCTCTTCAGTCAGACGTCAGAAGTATGCTGATCGTAGGTACTTTTCCGCATAAGTAGAATTCTGTTCAGAGTAGATGAAATCTGTCTTCGATCAAGTAAATAGTGATTCATTTTTGTGAGAAAAGATAATAACATTGTATAATGTATTCATACATACAAGATGGATATTATTTTATCCCACGCGCCTTAACTGGAATTTTTGTCTTTCTGGCGTAACTATGTTAATGTTTTCATACAACTGGCAAAAGCTGAAAGCACGTATTCAACGTATGCATTGCAAGATAGCCAACGTTCGTAGCGCTTTTCTGCACAAGATAACCACGGCAATCAGCATAAACCACGCTGTCGTCGTGATTGAAGATTTGAGAGTGCGGAATATGTCCCGTTCGGCATCAGTCACCCTGGATGCACCCGGCAGGAATGTGCGGGCCAAGGCCGGATTGAACAAGTCCATTCCGGATCAGGGCTGGTTCGAGTTCCGGCGTCAGCCTGCCTACAAAATGGCCTGGATGGGAGGTATGTTATTCGTCATCCCGCCTCAATACACCAGCCAGACATGCAGCCATTGCGGTTGCATAGACAGAAACAATAGACAGACGCAGGCCAAGTTTAAGTGTACGTCCTGCGGTTTTGAACTCAATGCCGATCGCAACGCGGCGTTGAATATTCTGGCGGCAGGGCATGCCGTGTCAGCCTGTGGAGCGGGAAGGGGGCAAGCTCCCGCGTTGAAGCAGGAACCCGCCTATCGGTAGCGGCTCGTTAGAGCCGCTACCGATAGGAATCCCCCGACTTTAGGCGGGGGAGGATGTCAGAAGGATTCGTTAAATATGAATACATACTGGCAGACCTTGGAGACTGGAAAAACACCCACCACTGGTTCTGTCGATGACGAGATCGGGGCGTTTGGGAAAAACTCTTGAAAACTTTTATTATTGAGCCTGCCTACGAATGCCTGCCAATTGATTCCAGCCACAGCAAGATGCATCCTCATGCCGCCGGGCCAGTAGGGGCAATCGGGCAATGAGCCGTACAAAAGGAGGCTTAACAGCAAAATACACTTCAAGAGATCGAGTGGTATCACCACGCGTTACGTAAAACGAAGTCTTTCCTTTCTTGCTGCTGTGTAAATCAGGTGTATTTCATTGTGGGGAGAAATAATTGGATGATACTATCTAGAAATTTTTATTAAGTCACCTATACCAAAACCGCCCGGTAAACACTGTTACCGGGCGGTTTTGGTATTATACTATGTTATAACCGCAGGGGCCGGGAGGATTATCTCTCCCGGCTGGGCACGGGACGGAGCCTCGTTTTTTCAGCCACTTCTTTTTATTCTTGTTCTTCGGGTTTATCTCCCGACGTGAAGCTCAATACTTTTGCTCTTTTTTCCGGGTGGGGACGGCGGGCTGCATCAGGAAAATCCAGCGAAAAGGGGGCATTCCCTGCGGGGAAAGGAGAGCCCTCAAGCGCGTCGTTTGATGTATCCGGGCGGGAAGAGCGGAGACGTTCGGACCATTGGACGTTGAAAAGCTGATTTTTCCAGTGCTTGGCCTGAATAAGGGAAAGCACGAGTACAGCTTCCTGCCAGCGCTGGGACGGTTCAAAACGGTTGACGATCTGCGCGTATTTTTCCCACAGCCCCATCAGCGAGGCTTCATCCAACGCGTCGAGCTGGCGGGCCATTTTCAGCAACATATGTTCCATCGGGATTTCCTAGAGCAGTTTAATATTGAAAATGATACATAGCCGGGACGCGATGTCCTGGCCCACAGGTTTCACTCCTCCGCCGGAGCATCACACCGCAAGTGAATTGCGGCTATTCCCGCGTCGCTGGAGCAATTTCATTTTGAAATTGCTCTATACAAGCACGAGTATAAGTGCGGAATTGGTGTAACTGCAGCGAAACAGCCGCAACGGCCCCCATACCATAGCTCCATCGCGTGACGGCGGCAAATGGAAATTGCCCGCGTTCGGGGATTATGGTACAAGTGCAAACCTTGTCGGGCGTGTCGATTTCTCCCGACGAACCGCATGGCCGTCTCAGTTATGGAGGCGCGCGGTATTCTTAATTTTACCCGGCTGCCGCCGGAGCCTCCGGAGTGATTTCATGAGCGACCTCAAAGAGATGTACCGTCAGATCGTGGCGGACGGTTTCCCCGATACCATGACCGTCACCCTTGGGAAAACGGAGCTGAAATACCGCAAGCGCGTGTGGAATGTGGGCGGCGAGGTGCGCGGCCTGCGCTATGGGGAAAACCCGGATCAACCTGCGGCGTTGTATGAGTTGGTGGAAGGGGAAAGCGATGTGGCCGGGAAGAGCTGGCGCAGGCCGGGACAGGGTATTGTTTCCGCATTGACCGAAGGGCAGATGATTCAGGCGGGCAAGCATCCCGGCAAGACTAATCTGACTGACGTGGACAACGCTGCGAATATTTTGCAGTACCTTACCAGGCGTCCTGCTGCGGCCATTCTCAAACATAACAACCCCTGCGGAGCAGCCTGGGCCGACAATCTTTATGATGCTCTGGATCACGCATTCTGGTGTGATCGCATTGCCGCCTTCGGCGGCGCGGTCGTGCTTAATAGACCTTTGGATAAAGCCACTGCGGAACTTATCGCTTCCCAGTATTTTGAAGTGGTGGCCGCGCCGGACTTTGAAGAGGGCGTAGTGGATATTATTTCCGCTCGCAAGAACTTGCGTATTTTGCATCTGCCCGGCCTTGGCCGCTTGGAAGAGATTTGCGGCACTCCTTTTCTGGATATCAAAAGTCTTGCTGATGGTGGCCTGGTGCTTCAGCAGTCTTTCGTCAACCGCATACGCAGTGTTGATGACTTCATTGTGGCTTCGGGGACGAGCAAGGACGGCGTGACCGTGACTTCCCGTAGCGCCACAAAGCAGGAACTTGAGGATTTGCTGTTTGCCTGGGCAGTGGAAGCGGGCGTGACTTCCAATTCCGTCATCTTCGCCCGTAACGGGGCAACCGTGGCCATTGGCACCGGCGAGCAGGATCGCGTGGGCTGTGTAGAGCTGGCCATCCACAAGGCGTACACCAAACATGCAGATGTGTTGGCCTTCCGCCGTTGTGGCCAATCCCTGTACGAGTTGCAGCAAAAAGCTCTGACTGACGCTGAATCGGCGAAACTTCTGGATGAGATCAACGAACAGACCCGGCGGGAGCGCGGCGGTTTGCCCGGTTCCGTACTGGTTTCCGACGGCTTTTTCCCCTTCCGTGATGGCGTGGATACAGCTATTGCCCAGGGGGTGACGGCTATTGCCCAGCCCGGCGGATCGTTGCGCGATCATGAAGTTGTGGCGGCATGTAATGAGGCATCCCCCCAGGTGGCTATGGTATTCACCGGGCAGCGCTCCTTTAAGCACTAAACAAAAGTATTTTTAATCTTGGTCATGTGCGGCGTGAATTTTCCAAAAATCTCACGCCGCCTGACAAGTATGGGAGAACATGCCATGAATGACTGCTTTGCAAGGCGGGGGAGCAGCATCACAGCCCTGGCGCTGATGTTTGCCGTCATGGCCGGGCCGTCGGCTGTACGCGCGGAATCCGGAGTTATTGATACTCTTGGTGTGGAAAGTATTACGGAAGCCCTGAAGAATGAAGGCTACGCTGCGACAAAGGACACCCCCGGCCAAGGCGAGGAATCCACAGTACTGTGGAAACTGGATGGTTCCAAGTGTCACATCATGCCGTATGACGAGGGACACAGCATTCAGTTCTACGTATGTTTTTCTGAAACGTCAGCCACTTTGGACAAGGTAAACGAATGGAACAGGAGCAAGCGCTTTTCCCGTTCCTACCTGGATGAAGAGGGTGATCCCTGCCTTGAGCTGGATCTTGATCTCGCAGGGGGCATTACCAAAGACAGGTTGGTAGATTATTTCAAAACATGTGCTGTGTCATTTGAGCAATGGCACAAAGACGTACTGAGCGAATAGGGCTATTGTTGTAAGGCCCCTGGCGTACTAGAGCGTTTTCACTTTGAAAAAGCTCGCGTACTAGAGTTCGGCGAGGCTCATCTCTGCTCTTTTTATGCGTAAGGCTTTTCACACCAGCGGCTAAAGGTGCCGTGAAGCCCCCAATATCCGGTGTCGCCGCAATTTATTTACGGCGTGCCACCCGACGGTACCCCGAAGGGGGGGCCTGTAGGGCGTAGGTGAAAATTTTTTTGCTTTCACGATAATTTCACAGGTAAAATATTCTAATCGAGGTAGGCATGGCATCGGGCAACAATGCGGGACTTGTCAAATATCCGGGCGCTGGGTGCGTCGTGGAATTCATGCAGGGTAACACCCCGCAAATCGCCTGGGTGATGGAGGAGCAAGCGGGGAAATTGCGCCTGCTCCTGCCCAACCGGCGGGAAACAACGCTGGCCGCGAACCGTGTGTTGCCCTGGGCGGGTCCGCAATACGGAGCAGGCAAAAATCGCGACGAAGCCTGCGCCCTGCTGACGGAGCGCAAGCTGGCGCGAGAAGCTCTGGCGGCGTCTGTGAATCCTGAAGAACTTTGGGAATTGGCGCAGGGCGAAGTGGAAAAAGCCTCGGCATTGTGGCTGGCCGAGCTGGCGCAAAGTGAACCGGATGTGGATCACGTTGCGGCGTGCGGACAGGCACTTTTGGCCTGTAAAAGCCACTTCCGCTTTCAACCTCCGGAATTTGAAATCTTCAGCACTGAAGAAGTGGAACGCCGCAGAGTTGAAGCTGAAATAAAGCGTGAGCGCGAGGAATTGATCGGCGGAGGGGCAGAGTGGTTCCGCCTGTTGTGGGAGTCATCCCAACAACACAAGGGAAGCCCTGATGCGGCATTCATTCCGCCTGAACCTGTTCGTTCACGCCTTGAACAATTGCTCCGTGCTCGTATTCTCGATCCGGAAACAGTGGAGGATGACGCGCTGTGGAAGCAGGTAAGCAAAGGCCTGCCGGACGACCCGCATTTGCCTCTTCTGTTGGCGCAGGCATGGGGCATTGTGCCAGAACATTACAATTTCTGGCTGGCGCGTGCGGAATATGAAGAGGGCGATGCATGGTCCTCTGCCTTTGAACCGGAGAGCAACGAACTTGTTGCGCGCAGTTCTTCCTTTGCACTGAAGAATCTGCCGGGCCTGTTTCTGAGCATCGACAGTTCTTCCACCCGAGATATTGATGATGCCTTTGATATTGCCCCTCGCGCTGCTGGAGGGTGGAGCGTGGACGTGGCGCTGGCCTGCCCGGGGCTGGTCTGGCCCTTTGGCTCGCCGTTGGACAAGGCTGTAGCCCGCCGCGCCACCAGTATCTATTTGCCCGAAGGCGATTCTCATATGATGCCCGAATGCTTGGGCACAGGAGCTTTCAGTTTGCTGGCGGGGCAGGCACGTCCCGTTTTTCTGCTGCATTGCGAGGTTGATCGGGAGGGAACTATCATCTCCTGTCGGCCGGATGTAGGACGTTCTGCCTTGACTGCAAATCTCAGCTATGTGGATTGCGAGGCCGCTCTGGCAGGAGAAGAAGGCGGGGCCAATCCTGCAGTACCGTATCTGGACCGGCTGCGTCTTGGTCTGGCCTTTGCCGAAACCCGGCAAAAGCGTCGGGTGGCGGATGGTGCTGTCATCATCGAGAAGCCGGACGTGAATATTTCCCTCTCAAGGGATGGGGTGGATATTGAAGTGGAATTGGAGCTGGCTCCGAGCACTCCGAACGCTCAGTTGCTGGTTTCAGAAATGATGATTCTTGCCAACGCCGGATTGGCCATGTGGGCGAAAGAGCAGAAGATCCCTCTTCTGTATCGCACTCAGGATGTGGCTGTGCCGCGGGAGTTCGCGGGGGTATGGCGTTCCGCCCCGGACATCGCTCGGGTCGTTCGCGCGATGGCTCCCGCATCTCTGGACACAATGCCCCGCCCGCATGCCGGAATGGGATTGTCCGCATACAGTCCCGTTACATCCCCGTTACGTCGCTATTCCGACCTGATTAATGAAGCTCAGGCTCTGGGCATGCTCTTGTCCGGCGCACCCCGTTGGGATGCCGACGGTCTGGCAGCCCAGCTCCCTGGATTGCGGGAGCGATTGGACGAGGCTGGTCTGGTGCAGCGTATGCGCCCTCGCTATTGGAAATTCCTCTATATCCGCCAGCAGGCACGCAGACATGGTGAGGAATGCTGCTGGGACGCCGAGGTGGCAGAAGAAAATGACTCTTTTGTCAGCATCAGCCTTCCGCAGGAGCAGCTTATGGTGCGTGCCAAACGCCAGTTGTTTGGGGAGAAAGTGTTTCCCGGACAACAGTTCAAGGTACGTCTCGGCAAGGTGAACCCTCTGCGCGGCGAAATGACTGTCATGGCCGCGCGCGAAGTTTGAGACAACATAAACTCTTTGCCATAGAACAATTTGCTTTGAATTGTTTATAGAGTCGAGCAAGGCGGGACTCCACGCAAAGCACCCACGATTCAGGAGTATCCGCAATTCACTCGGGGGAAAAATACAAGCGCCCCCTCTGCATATGCAGAGGGGGCGCGTGTATTTTGGCGGCCGAAGGAAAATCAGTTACCCTTCAGTTTCTTGAACCATAGCGGGTTGTGCCGGCGTACGAAATCCTCGGGCACAAAGCCCGTGAACATGGAGCGCAGTGCCGGGCCTTCGCCCGGAGCCAGTGCGGCCATATAGATGTGAATCGGCAGAACAATGGCCATGATGCCCGCGCAGCAGAAGTGGATGAGCATGCTCCAGCGCAGCAGTTCTTCCGTGCCCGCATGGGTTCCGGCAAAAACCATGATGCAGCCGGTGACGATCAGCCCCAAGCTGCTGGCTACGGCAGCAATGGCAGCGAGTTTTTGCCCGGCGTTATAGAAACCCTGCGGAGGCAGAGCCGGATCCATGCCCATGCGGCGCATGACCTTTTCGCCCACGGTAAGGCGCAGCCCCTTGCGTATGCACCAGGTCATGTCGGAAACAGGATGCAAGGAGGTGATTTCCTTCATGAAGGGCAGGGCTTCCTTACGTCCGCGCACGACGACGAACACGAGGCACAGTGCAATCCATACCAGACCAACGGCTACATGCGCGCTGAGCAGCGGATACAGCCCGCCGAACAGTGTCGACCAGGCGGAAGTCCACCATTCGTCGATGGGGCTCATTTCAGGATTGGCCAGCAGGGCGAAGCCGGAAAAGAGCAGAAAGAGCCAGCACACGGCATTGCTCCAGTGCAGGAAAATACCCCAGATGGAGTGGCGGCGGATCATGCCTGACCTCCTTGATCGTTATGGCCTTGATCGTTGCGGCTGTTGTTACCGGGTGTGTTTTCAGAACCATGTTCGGGGCTGTGCTCACGGTCCGAGGGCAAGACGAGTTGCTTGAGAAAAACGCCGATTACACCAAACAGAGCCAGACCGCCCAGCCAGCGCGTACCTGTGGCGACATGCTCCATTGCCTTGACTGTAGCGGGGATTTCCGCATCACGCGGCCAGTCCGTGGGAATGGTGTAGTTGAGAT
>JAEXGX010000231.1 GCA_023450535.1 Pseudomonadota bacterium
GTGCATGATTATCATGATTAAGCTCCTCCATCTGCTGCTTGCGCCACTTCTGTACACGTGAAATATGAAAATTATTTTGCAATATAAAAAATATATTTTTGTAATTATTTTATAGTATTATGTGATGACAAAATAATTTTTCTGAAAAAATCTATATAGTTTTATATAGATAAAAGTAATATTTTCTGAAAAAACGAAGAGATAAGTTGACATGAGTCTAATAAAATTTTTATGTATTGGTATACAATATTAGGAAATGGTGTACCAATGGGGCAAACGAATCTTTCCTCCCTTGCCTATGATCAGCTTTTGCAAAGTATTGTTTCCTTTGAACTGGTTCCGGGGACAGCGCTTCAGGAACGGATTCTTGCGGAACAGCTTGAAATGAGCCGTACTCCCGTGCGTGAAGCGTTGCGCCGTCTGACTCATGAGGGATGGGTTCAGAACAGCCTGAAGCGCAATGTCATGGAAGTGAAACCGCTGACGCGGGACGATATTGAAGAACTGTTTGAAATGCGTGAACTGTTCGAGATGAGGGGAATAGAAATTATTTTCGATAAAAAACTCAACAGTGAAATAGAACACGATCTTCAGGCTCTGGTTGATGCCATGCACTGGCAAAATGGTGAGGATGACTGTGATGAAATGGAGTACATGGCCAGGGATATCAAGTTTCATACGGAACTGATGTCGTTCAAGCCACGATCGCGTTTAAGCCGTTTTTGGCGGCAGATAGAGCTCGAATTTCTGCGTATGGGCATCATGGCGCTGAAGTCGCGCAAAGGAGAAAGAGCGACGGTGGAAGACGAACATGAGGCGATTGTCCGGAGTATCCGGAAAAAAAAGAAGAAAGAGGCGCGCGAGGCTGTGCGCTACCACAACGAACAGACCAAGCTTCATATATTTAGAAGTCTTGGAGGCGTACTGTAGAGCGATTTCAGAGTGAAATGGATCCAGCGACAAGGAGTGGACATGGAACTGAAGGTAAAGGCAGTGTGCGCGGACGGCACGGTGGATAATGTGACGCTTTGCTTTGAATCCTGCGTGGCCATCGGATACGCGGGCAGAAATCAGGAAAGCGTGCGCCGTCATGTGGAAGAACTGGAAAGGCTTGGTGTACCCCGCCCGTCTTCGATTCCCTCCATGTACTGGATTTCTCCGGAACAGGTGAGCTGCGCGGAACGCATTCAGGTGGTAGGAGACGAAACTTCCGCCGAGGTAGAATTTTTCATGGCTCCAGATGCGGACGGGAAGCTCTACCTGACAGTGGTCAGCGATCACTCGGATCGCAGGCTGGAAAGCGTGTCCGTATCCAAAGCCAAGCAGATATGTCCGAAGATTATCGGTTCCGAGTTTTGGGCGCTGGATGATGTGCGGGAGCATTGGGACGAACTGCGTCTGATCTGCCACGCCCGGCAGGGGGAAATGACGCTGTATCAGAATGCTCCCATGGGGAGCTTGCTGAACTGGAGCGAGTTGCTGGAACTTGCGCGCGCCGACGCTCCCTGTGCCGGGCCGGTGGCGTTCTGCAGCGGCACAGTGCCGGTGGAAGACGGGAAAATCCGCTACGCCGACGCATGGGATATCCGTCTGGAAGATCCGGTTATGGGGCGCGTCATCGAGCATCGGTACGAGGTCATCTGCCTGGAAGACAGAAACTAGGTCAGATTAACAGCAAATTCTCCTGGAGCAGGTTAACTTTAGAATTAGACATGGCTGGGACGCGATATTTTCTAGCCCACAGGCCTCATGCCTGAGGCCGGGGCTGAACACTGCAAGTGAATTGCGGCTGCTTCGGCATGGTGTGGGCGTCGCGATGAAATCTCGCGTTGCTCGACTCCATGAGTAATTTCAAAGTGAAAATGCTCTAAATGCAAGGAGGCACTATGCGCGTATGCGCCATGCAAATGGATGTGATCAAGGGCGACAGGAAGACGAATTATGATACTGTGCACCGCCTGACGGAAGAGGTCATGCAGGCGGCCTGTCCCCCGAAGGTCATCGTCCTGCCGGAACTGTGGTCCACCGGATACGCTCTGGAGTCGGCCGGAGAATTGGCTTCTCTCATGGGCGGAGAAGAGGCTGCCTTTCTTGGCGGACTGGCCCGGAAATACAACGTTGCCTTCGCGGGCGGTTCGGTTATGTCGCTCCGGGATGGACTTGTCTACAACCGTGCGCAGGTCATTGACCGCGAGGGCCGCTATACGGCTGGGTACGATAAGATCCACCTGTTCCGGCTGATGGATGAGGACAAATTTCTCGCCCAGGGAGGGGGAGCGCTGTGGTTTGACCTTGAGGGCATGCGCTGCGCGGCGGTCATCTGTTACGATATCCGGTTTTGCGAACTGACCCGCAAACTGGCTGTGGGCGGAGCTGAACTGCTGTTCGTCAGTGCGGAATGGCCTTTGTCGCGCCGGGAACACTGGGTAACTCTGTTACGCGCACGAGCGATTGAAAATCAGATGTATGTCGTGGCCTGTAACCGCTGCGGCGTTACGGGACATGAGGTATTCGGCGGAAATTCCATGATTGTCGCGCCCGACGGCACGGTACTGGCCCAGGCCGATACCGAGGAGGACATTATCTGCGCGGATATCGAACCGGGTTTTGTACGGCAGACCAGAGACAGGATTCAGGTTTTCCGGGATCGCGTCCCTTCCCTTTACTAAGGGCATCCTTTTCATCTTTCACCGCAGGAGTCCGCTATGAACAGAAAGTTTTTGACCGTGCTGCTTGCCGTCGCCAGTCTTATGCTGCCCCTGAACGTGTTTGCCGGGGAATGGAAGCCGGACAAGTCTGTCAAAATCGTCGTGCCTTTTAATCCGGGGGGAGGTACAGACCAGCAGGCCCGCCTGATCGAAAAGGAATTCATGGAGGAATTCGGCCAGCCTCTGAGCTTTGTGTACAAGCCCGGAGCGGATGGCGCCGTCGGTGCGACCGAACTGAAGGGATACCCGGCGGACGGCTATAATATCGCCGTGCACACCTTTCCGTTGATCATGATGAACACGCTGACCAGCAAGGGCCGCTACAGCATGGATGACTTTGATTATCTGGGAATTTCCAACCTGGATGTCGCCGTGCTCGTGACCCGCAAGGAAAGTCCGTTCGACACGCTGGAAAAGTTTATCGAGACGGCCACGTCCAGGCCGGATAAGAAGCTGACCGTGGGCGTTGTCGAAGTGCTCGGCCCCTCGCACATCGCCGCACTCAAGCTTCAGCGGCTGGGCGTGCCCATGAACATCATTCCCATGGCCGGAGGCGCCAAGGGGATCGCCGCCGTACTCGGCGGCCATCTGGATGCGCTGATGAGTGTCAAAGGAGCGACGCTGAACACGATCTCCAAGTTGAACGTGCTGGCGGTGGCGTCGTCCGGGGCCGATCCCGAACTGCCCGGCGTGGCGACCTTTGCGGAAAAGGGATTTCCGGTGGAAGCTGTGGCCGCCCGAATCTGGATTGCACCCAAGGGGCTGTCCGCCGAGGTGAAGGCTCGCTATGAGGAAGGGTTACGCAATATTTACGGGAAAGAAGATGTGAAAAACCGTCTGGCCGGAGCGGGACAGTCCGTGACTTTTGAGTCCGGACAGGAGTTGGGCAGACTGGTTGAATCTTTTGGCCCGGAAGCCAAGGAGCTTGTGGAGTATTACATGGCGACAAAAGGCAGGTAATTAGAGGAACGGCTGGCTCCGTTCTCTCCAGAGCTGGCCCAGTCCCGTAGAAGGGGAAGCTCCCGGATGCCTGGCAGGGCGTCCGGGGCAAGCATGGAGTACCATAGTATGGATCTGACGACAATGTTTTCCGCTCTGGCTGCGGGCAGTCTCAACCTGCTTGACCCTATGAACCTCCTGGTCATGTTCGTCGGCATGGCCATAGGCATTGTGGGCGGCATGCTTCCGGGCATTTCCGTCGTGACGACGCTGGCCCTGTTTGTGCCGTTTACGTTCGGCATGCCTGCCACCACCGCGCTCATTGCGCTGGGCGCGGTATTCTGCGGGGCGACCTACGGCGGCGCCAATGCGGCCATCCTGATCAATACGCCGGGTCAGCCTGGTTCCATCGCCACGACCTTTGACGGCTACGCCATGACGCAGCAGGGCAGGGCGGAGGAAGGGCTGTATACCGCGCTGCTGGCCTCGGCCTTCGGCGGAGTGGTGGGGGCGCTGCTTCTGCTCATGTTTTTCGAGCCGCTTTCCGGTATCGCCCTGAAATTCGGTTCGGAATCGTTCTTCTGGATGGCCATATTCGGCCTGACCACACTGGCCGCCATGTCTCCCGGCAATGTCATGAAGAGCCTGCTCGGCGGCTGTATTGGGCTTGGGCTCAGCACTGTGGGCCTGGACCCGGCGGACGGTTTCCCCCGTTTCACCTTTGACTGCTATGAACTGGTGCAGGGACTGGATATGGTCGTGCTCATGACCAGCCTGTTCTCCTTCTCGCAGATGTTGTTCCTTCTGGAAAGCGGCGACGACTATATCGCGGATCTCGTCCACAGGCCGAAGGCGTTCCTCACGGCGCTCAAAGGGGTATGGGCCTGCAAAAAGCTGCTGACCCTCATGTCCTGCCTGGGCTGTTTCATTGGCGGACTGCCCGGCGCGGGGGGCAGCGTGGCTTCCATCATCACCTACAACGAGGCCAGGCGCTGGGACAAGAATCCAGATCGTTATGGCACGGGTGTCATTGAAGGTGTGGCCGTGCCCGAAGCGGCGAACAACGCCTGCGTGGGCGGCTCTCTTGTGCCGCTTATGGCCCTGGGCATCCCCGGCAGCGCCTCGGCCGCCATTCTCATGGGCGGGCTGCTCTCCCAGGGGTTGACGCCCGGCCCGCAACTGCTGGAAAACAATGCGGATGTTGCGTACACGTTCATCTCCAGCCTGATTTTCGTGAATATCGTCATGGTGATGGTGGGCTATGTGCTGGTCAAGGTATGTTCGCGCATTCTGGATGTGCCCAAGCTGGTGATCATTCCCACCGTGATCACTCTGGCCATTCTCGGAGCGTACTCCCTGCGCAACAGCATGTTTGATATCCTGGTTCTGCTGCTGACGGGCGGTGCTTCCTACCTGTGCCTCAAGGCCCGCATCTCCCCCGCGTCCATCGCGCTGGGCGTGGTGCTCGGTCCGATCATTGAGGAAGCGCTTTCAACCACCATCATGCGCTCCTACTCCAGCTCGTTGCTTGAGCTGCTGGTGTTTTCCCCTATGTCTATGCTGTTCATTGCGCTCAGCGCCGTGTCCCTGCTTGTGCCGGTATACCTGGCCCGCAGGAAGGGCGGCGCGGGAGGCTGCAGAATCTGGAAGGCATCAGCCGGTAATGTGCGGGGTTATGGCTTTCTGGCGACGCTGGCGTGTACGCTGGCCGGCATGTTTTTCATCGGCGAGAGCCTTGAACTGAACGGCGTGGCGAGGATTTTCCCTCTGGTGGTGTTCAGTTGCGTCGCCGTGCTCGGGGTGATTGTCCTTGCGCAGGAGCTGGGGAAACCGGTCAGGAAGGCAAAACGTGTGAACTATTTCAATGTGGCGCTGTACTTCGCGTTTGCCATGCTGACCTGGTTCCTCATTGAACCGCTGGGGTTCTATACGGCGTTGTTTGTCTGCATGGTCATCATGCTGTGTTACGGCACTTTTGTGGTGCGCCGTCACACGTTGACGTTGGGGAACGCGGCGCGCAGCCTTCTGCTTGCCGTGGGCATCACCTTTGTGGAGTATGCCTGTTTCGCCGGGCTGCTCCATGTGCCGACACCGACCGGGTTGTGGATATAGCGTTCCCCCCCCTTGAAAAACGGAGTAATGTTGTGTTGATTATCGACAGAAACGTGCTTGCGGAACGCCGCCGCCTTGTGGAAGCGGATCTTGCAGAAAATGGTTTTGACGCACTGATCCTGTATGCGCAGGGGAGTTCCGTGGGCTCAGCTTCGAAATCCCATGGTTACATGACTTTCCTGACCGACTGGGACAGTTACAATACGCCGGGCGTACTTGTGCTGACGCCCGGCAAGGCTCCTGTGCTTTTTGTGACCAATATCTTTCTGAAATACATGACGGAACACACATGGTGGCTGGGTGATGTGCGTTTCGCCACGCCGCCTGATCTGGCGGCGGAGGTGGCGCGGGCGCTGGAGGAGCGTTGCGGCGTCTGCCGGAAAATCGCCTATATCGGCCGGACCGAAACGCCCGTGACCTTCTGGGAAGGACTGCGCACCATCACGGGCGCGGCCGAATACGCCGATTACGAGTCGCGCGTCGATCCGCTGCGGGTGGTGAAAGACCCCGTGCAATACAGCATCCATTACCGGGGCGCGGAAATCTGCGATGCCATGTTTCAGGAACTGCACCGGGAGATCCGGAATGGGAAGCCGGTATATCAGCTCCAGAACGCCATGATCAGGCTGGCGCAGGACAACGGGGCGGAACACGCCCTGGTGTGGCTGACCGTGGGCCCGGTTGCGGAATATTGCCACTTCCGCCGCGAGGAATGCCAGCGTGTGCCGCAGATCGGCGATCAGGTGCTTGTCGGTATTTATCTGCTTTATCATGGCCACTGGGCGCACGCACTGCGCATGGGCAGCTACGGCGCGCCGTCTCCCGAGCAACAGCGCGCCTTTGACATTGTGCTTGAAATGGAAAACACGGGACTAGAAGCGCTTAAGCCAGGCGGAAATCTGTATGATGTGCACCATGCTTTTGAAAAGGTGTACCGGAGGCATTTTTCCGAGCGCGACGATGCGGGAATCTTCCGTTTTCGCGCGGCGCACGGGCTGGGCCATTCCTATGAGGACCCGATTACCAGTTCGCCGTTTCCCCAGCCCTATGTAACTCACAAGACAGAACCGGACGCCTTTCTGGAGGTCAAACCAGGCATGCTGTTTGAGTTTCATCCCAATTTTTTCCGCAAGGGAGTGGCTGGAGGAGCCATCGGCGACATGATTTATGTGGGGGAACATGGCAACGAGATCATGACCGCCTTTCCCCGGCAAAGCATCCGCTGGGACAGATAGGCTCTGCGCTTCCGCCAGCACGTATCCTTCCAGGACGCGATGTTCTGGCCCGCAGGCTTCACGTTTGTCTCCGCCGGAGTTTCGTTACTCTCGGCGGCCTGAATGCGGCCGCCCCATTTGTGCCTTCGCGCCGTGGTTATATCGGAGTTTCCGGTTTGCCGCGGCGCATTTTTTCGCCTATAGTCCGGGCATCACGCGTCAAGCAGGAGGTACAGGTATGTCCACATTGGCACTGATGTCCAAGGCCAGGGCCGCTGGCTGAGGAGCAAAGCTTGCTCCGGAGTTTCTGGAGCGTGTTCTGGAATCCCTGCCGCCGTCACCGGATCCCGAAGGCCGCCTGCTGTGCGGAACGGAAGGCAATGAAGACGCCGCCATTGTCCGCATGCCCGAAGGCCGGGCTTTGGTGCAGACTGTGGATATTCTTTCTCCTATCGGTAATGATCCGTATACCTTCGGGCAGATAGCCGCGGCCAACGCGCTTTCCGATGTATACGCCATGGGCGGTGAGCCGTGGTGTGCCATGAATATTGCCTTTTTTCCTGTGGGCCCGGAAGCGGAAGGGGGCGGACTGACGCTTGAGGTGCTGGCGGAGATCCTGCGCGGCGGTGCGGATAAGGTGCACGAAGCCGGCGCTGTGTTGGCCGGGGGGCATACAGTGGAGGATCAGGAACCCAAATACGGACTTTCCGTTTCCGGGGTCATCGATCCTGTACATATGGCTTCCAATCGAGGGCTGTGCCCCGGAGACAGGCTTGTTCTCACCAAGCCGCTTGGCACGGGCATCCTGTCCACAGTGGTCAAAGCGCAGTGGGACGGCTGGCAGGAGGCAGAAGAGGAATTCTGTCGCTGGGCTATCCGCCTGAACAGGGGAGGCGGATACGTCATCCGTGAATTGCAACTTCAGGCCGCCACGGATATCACGGGGTTCGGTTTGGGCGGGCATGCCATGGAAATGGCCCGCGCCTCCTGTGTGACCGTGCGCCTCTACGCGCAGAGCATCCCGCTGATGAACCGGGTGCTGGACTATGCCGGTGACGGCCTTGTTCCGGGCGGGAGCCTTGCCAACAAGCGTTTCTGTGCCTGCGGGAGCGATGTCGGTGACAATGTGCCGGAATTGTTGGTTTCCGCTGTGTTCGATGCGCAGACATCGGGCGGGCTGTTGCTGGCTGTGCCGGAACAGAAGCTTGACCGGGCGCTCGCGCTACTGGCCGAACAGGGTGAGAGCGCGTGGCTGGTGGGAGAAGTGCTTCCTGAACGCCTGGATGGTAAGGCGCTGGAGCTTTATTGACGACTTCAAAAAACTCGGAATAATTCGGATAACACGAGCGTGAGGCCTTGAGCAATTTTATTTTGAAATTGCTCAAGGAGCCGAGTGTGACGAGATTCCGCCGCGATGCCCATCATTCTGCAGCAGCCGCAATTCACTTGCGGCGTAAAGCTCCGGCGAAGGCGTGAAACCTGCGTGTCAGAACATAAAGTCTGGCTGACAGATATTTTCAATAGCAAAATGCTTTATGATGATAACAGGGACACAGAAAAATTGTACAAAGGGAGAAAACATCATGTCCGAAGGCTCTTTTAATGATATCGTGTGCCATTACTCTCGTCATTCTGTAGTTGAAGCCGTGAATCTGCTTAAGGAACAACTGCGTGAGCGGAGCATTCCGTTATTCGCGGAATTCGATCATAAGGGTAATGCCGAGGGCGCGGGAATGGACATGCCTGGCGCTACCGTATTGGTGTTCGGCAATCCTGCGGTGGGAACAAAGCTAATGCTCAAGGCACCCTCTTTGGCTCTGGATTTGCCGCTACGCATTTTGGTTCGGGAGGAAAAGGGAGGCAGTTGCTTGTCTTACCGGGATTCGCGTGCTCTGGCTCGGGAGCATGGACTGGGTGAACATGATGAGATTGTGGAGAAGCTGAATGCCTTGTTGCAGGCGCTGGTTCAAAGCGTTTCTTAGCGCATTCTTGTATATTCATATTGAGGGGGCGGGGTACGGGGCGGAGCCCCGAAAAACAAAACATTTTCCTTTCATATAAACCTCACCTAGCGTAGCTGCGCGTGTTCATCCGTGGTAAAGGTGATGCGTTCCGGCGGCAGACCCAACGCGGCCCAGCGTGGACGGAGCGCGCCCTTCTGCCCGTACATGTATCCTTGGCATGTGCGGGGCAGGCAAAGATATTCAGGAGTTTTTCCGAGCCGTTGCAGCCATAGTTCTGTGCTTCGGAGCAGTGCTTCGGCCTGAATGAGACTGCCCAGTGCCGGATGGCGCGGCCCGGCCAGCAATGTGACGTCAAAGGCTGCTTCCGGCGCGACGGCCAGACGGACAACCGGTATTTCTGCTTCCCATGCGCGGCGCAGTCCCTCGCCCAGCGTTGTGATGGTTTCGTCTTCTGTCCAAGGTGTATAGCGTCCGGCTCGCCACAGTTCGGCCAGCTCCGTTCCTTCTGGTATGAGACAGGGATAGAAGCGGAGACACGCAGGGCGCAGCTCCAGCGCCCGGGTCACATCTTCCAGAAAAATATCCGGAGTCACTCCGGGCATGCCCGGCAGAAGTTGAATACCGAGTTCCAGACCAGCCGCTCGCACGGCGCGGCAACCCGCCTCCGCCATTTTTCCGTCATACCCGCGCCGGGCTTGGCGCAGTGCGTTGCTGTCAAAGCTTTGCACTCCCAATTCCACCAGATCCAACTGTGCGTCCGCAAGTTCATGCAAGACGCGAGAGGGGGTGCCGGGACCACCTGCATCGGAGCCGAGCGCATCGGGCCGGGTGGAGCAGCGCCCGCAATTCACTTTTCCGAGATTGCGGTATCGCGTATACAAGGCAAGGGCCGTCTTTCGTTGCTCTGCGGGCAGGGCGGTGAAGGTTCCTCCGTAGAAAGCCAGCTCAATACTTTGTTCCGGCCGGGCTTCATCCAGAAGTGCTGCTGCCGCCCGCAGATTCTCATTTACATCGTTCCCGCTTCCGGTTTGGCGATCTTGGGCGCAAAAGACGCAGCGCCCCGGACAGCCTGCAAAGGGAAGAAAAACAGGTAAAATACGATCGGCCCGACGCAAGCGCTTTCCGACTGGAAAAACAAGGGCCCCCGAAGGGGAGGGCGTGAAGTGGAAAAGAGACATGGTGCTGTAGATTTCCTTGACACAGAGATGCTTATTTGTGCAAAAAGGTCTTGCTGTTCTGCCATGTTATTTATATCATACAACTAGCCACCCGTCAGCAGGGACAAAATGCGTTTCAATGGGGAGAAATAGGCATGTCTGAATGTGAATGCATTTTCTGTCGTATCGTGAGTGGTGATATTCCATGCGCCAAGGTGTACGAGGACGATGCGATCCTCGCATTTCTGGATTTGGGTCCCATGACCCGAGGGCATACTCTTGTGGTGCCCAAAAAACACTGCGCAAACCTTTTGGAGTTTTCAGCGGAAGACGCCCCGGGGTTGATCTCTGCGCTGCAAAAGGTAGGATCGGCAGTCATGCAGGCGACCGGCGCCAAGGGGTTTCATGTATTGCAAAACAATTTTCCTGCCGCCGGGCAGACAGTATTTCATCTGCACTGGCATGTCATTCCTCGCTCAGAAGGCGACGGAATAGCCCTGTGGCCCCAAGGTGCTTATAAGGAAGGAGAAATGGCCGCCGTGGCTGCCTCTGTTGCGGAACATATTTGAAACTGTGGCATTGCAGCTTGCAAGGTTTGAATTGTATGGCGCAAAATTCTGCCAAAGGATGCGCCCCCAGCTGGAATACTGTATTATTGCGGAAGAACATATGCTTGAGAGGAGCATTCAGTCATGAACAGGGCGTTGACCAAAGTTGATATCGTAGAGGCCGTATACGGGCAAAGCGACCGCAATCGCGCTGAAGTGAAGAACATAGTGGAAAATTTGTTGCAGCTCATGAAGCAGGCGATCAAGAAAGATCATGCTCTGCTCATCAGCGGTTTTGGCAAATTTGAAGCGTACGATAAAAACGCCCGCATGGGGCGCAATCCGCAGACAGATGAAGCCATTACCTTGCCACCGCGTAAGGTGGTCGTATTCCGTTTGTCTCGCAAATTTCGCGAAGAACTGAACGGCGAAGAAGCATAGCATGTTTGTTTAGGTATAAAAAAGCCCGTATTTCCAAAAGAAATACGGGCTTTTTTATACTTGACGATGTCAGAGCAATTTCATTTTGAAATTTTTTATGGAGTCAAGGAAGCAAGGCTCCGGCTTCAGGCGCGAAACGTATGATCCAGAACATAGAGGCTTGGTTGGCAGATACGTTCCATCGCAAAATGGTCAGAGGAAAAGAGTAGGGACAGTCCAAATTCCGATACAATTTTTCTTTCTTTTCACGTGGGAAATGGCACGCTATGCCTGAAAAATCCCATCTTTCCGGAAACTGCCTTGAAGCCCATTACAAACATCATTCTCAGCGGGTTTGGAGCAAATCTGGTAGAGTTCATCGAAACGCCGCCGGGCACATCGCTGGGCGGCGATACGTACCTTGTTGATTCGATCAGCCTCTCCCTGCAGTGTGGCAAGTATATTGCCGTCCAGGTGATCGTTAGCTTTCATGGTTTGGAGAATATCAAGCGCTTTGGCAAGGGGCATACCTTTCCGGTAGGGTCGGTCTTCCATGAGCGCAGTGAAGATGTCGGCCACAGCCATAATGCGCGAGGGCAAGGAAAGCTGATCGCCTGTAAGGCCGAGAGGGTAGCCTTTTCCGTTCAAACGCTCATGGTGCAACGCTCCCCATAGCCGGATATCCTCAAGCCCGGGGATATTGTCGAGCAGTTGGAGACTGAGTTCCGCGTGGCGTTTTATTTGCGTGAATTCGTCATGATCAAGCGGCCCATCCTTTTCCAGCAATGCACAGGGGACACCCAGTTTTCCAATATCGTGCAACAAACCTGCGACAAAGACCTTGTGGTTTTCTTCTGGGTCAATCTGGCCGGTTGTTCTCATCTGGTGCCTGCGGTGGAGAATACAGGCGGTATGGGCGACCCCGGCTGTATGTGTGGCCGTAAAAGGACTGAGGAAGTCGGTGAGCAAAGAGAACAGAAAGCAGAACGAGTTGAGTTTATCTTGCTCAAGAACAATGTGCGCATAGCGTGCGCGCAAGTCGCTTTCCATTTCCTGGGCGGAGGGCAGGTGGAATCTCTTGTTCTCTGGAAAGAACGTGGCGCGTAACGCTTCCACGTAGCTGGGACGGAACTGTTTGCCCGAGTCGCGGGCAAAGCGGCGCTCCATGGTGGATGCGGACAGGCTTCCCCCGCGCAGAAGGAGTTCTATCCGGTCGGCCAGATGTATGATATTTGCAGGAAACAGGGCTTCATCACAATCAAGCAGTCTGCGCCAGGGGGTGTGGTGGAAGAGAACCAGAGATGCCATGGGGGCAAGACCGGCGCAACGTGAAAGAAGTGCCCAGCCCGCCCGGGCATGTAACCATGTTTTGCGCTCAAACAGCAAATCATCATCGCTGATTTTGAGTGGAATCGCGCCAGCGTCGTGCAGCATGGCGGCAACGAAGATTTGCCAGCGAACCGTCTGAGACAGAGACAGGGTATGGCCCAGGGCATCGGCAAGCCAGGCTACGCCGAGATGGTGTCCAGTGAGTTGCGGTTTGACCAGATCCAGCGCGCGTGAAACCCCAGCGAGCAATTCAAAGGCGGAAATGTGCATGACAGGTTCCTTACTTGCTGGCCTTGTAAAGTCTCAGGGTTCCACGAATGACCGTCATGACTTCGCCCAGCAAGGAAGGCAGGCGGGATGGGGCCAAGGGCGCAGGAGCGTTTATCAGCGGGACGATGGCGTCAGTGTCCTCGTTCAGCGGGAAGCTCTTCGGAAGTGCCGAGGAGAGTGATACAGAGGTTCCGGTAAAGCCGCCGGACGATGAAGAACTTGCGGAGATACCCGACGAAGGAGCGGGTGATGAACTCGACGAGGTGTCGGGC
>JAEXGX010000292.1 GCA_023450535.1 Pseudomonadota bacterium
CATGCGATGAAAGTCGAGACAGAAAGCGCGGTGTAGTGGGATAAAAATCACAAACTTTTGTGACGAGACGCATGTTCATCTTTCAGGAAGGAGAGGTTGGTATGATGAAGCGATTATTGTTGGGAGCAGCAGCCTTGACGCTGTTTGGGGTACTACCGGGAACGGGAGCAGTTCAGGCAGAGGAGGTGAAGGCCAGGCCGGAATTTGAGCTGAATTTCAATTTGCCTATTCCGCCCAACCATACGCGGTGGCAAAAGGCATTGAAAGGCTGGTGCGGGGAGATTGAGGCGCGCAGTGAGGGGCGCATAAAAATTTACCCTTATTTTTCTGAGGCACTGAGCCGTCAGGCCGAGGCTTTTGAATCGGTGCAGAGCGGCGTTGCCGATCTGACCGAGAGTACATTCAACAGTGGCAACGGGGCATTTCCCGGACACGAGGCTATGTTTACCCTGTTGAAACCCAGCCGTGCGCTGGCCGATCCTTCCGCATTCATGAATGCCTTACATGAGGCTTTTCCACAGATGGAAGAGGAATTGGCCGGGACCAGAATCTTGTTCATGCATGCTCACCCCGTAGCGCTGATGATTGGCGTGAACCGGCCGGTGAACAGTTTTGCTGCACTCAAGGGCCGCAAGATTTCCGCTCTGGGCACTGCCGTCATGGCTAACAAGCTTGTCGCCATGGGCTTTTCTCCCACGCAACTGATGTCGTCCGAGGAATTTATGGCCATGCAGCAAGGCGTGGTGGACGGCAATATGGTTGAATTCGATCAGCTCATATCCCGCCGCTATGGGGAGGTTGTAAAGCAGATGGTTCTGGTGAATCTGGGCACTACGGCCTTTTTCTGCGTGATGAACCAGGACGTGTACGACTCTATGCCCGATGACCTCAAGGCCGTGATCGATTCCGTTTCCGGCGAGTACGCGGAAAAAATGATGAAAGACTACTGGAACACGCAGGAATTTGAATCCCTGAAAAAATGGATCGATACCTGCGGCGGTTCGCTCTACATGCTTACTGATGAGGAATACGCCGAGGCCGACCGGGCTATGGAAGGAGCGAAGGAAATCTGGATGAAGGGACTGCGCGGCGCCGGATACGATGCGGAAAAATTTCTCGCCGTGATCCGCGACCTGGAGGAAAAATATAATCCGGAATGGAAGAATTACAGGACGGCGGCCTATATCGGGAAGTAGGCCATTTTTGTCTTGAACGGTCTTTGGATTCCCCTCCCAACGATTCCCGGCGGGATGTATCCGCCGGAGCAAGGAAAGGACAATACATGAGCACTCCCGAATTGACCCGCCTGAGCCGGGATTATCCCGGATCCCTGCGGCCCGCCTTCATGATGTTCGATAGCGTCACCCGCTGGATGAGCATCGGCGGCATGGCCTTCTTTCTGATCATGGTGTTTCTGACCTTTATGGACGTTTTTTTGCGCTATGTATTCCGCCAGCCCCTGCGCGGCACGGTGGAAATCACCCAGTTTATGATGGTGTTCGGCGTGTTCGCGGGCATGGCCTACTGTCAGGTAAACAAGAACATGGTGGGCATGGACGTGATCACCGCGCGCCTGTCGGAAAAAAACTTCTGGCTGCTGGAAAGCCTCACCTCGATCATGTCAACGGCCATTCTGATTATGTGTACCTATGCCACCTGGCGCTACGGCATGACCTGCCGCATCGTCTCCGGCATCTTCGGCATGCCGTTTCGCTGGTACATCCTGTGGGGGGCCTTCGGCATGGGGGTGCTGACACTGGCCCTGTTTAAACAGGTCATTGTCAATATCTATCAGGCAGGCCGCTATGCGGGCAAAGGCGGAGCCATTATGGCGCTGTTCATTGGTCTCGCCGTGGTGGGGATTGGCGCATACCTCGTTACCCATCGCCTGACGGACTGGAGTCCTGAAGCCCTTGGCGGGATTTCCCTGCTGGTGTTGTTGTTCATGTTTTTTATTGGCGTACCTGTGCCCTATGCCCTGCTTATTTCCGGTTTCGTGTTCATCTGTGCGATCCGCGGCCCCATCGCTGGGCTCAGTGTGTTCGGCAAGGCGTGGATCAATACAGTGGCCTCGTATAACTACTCCCCTCTCGTGTTCTTCATGTTGCTCGGCTACTTCTGTTTCTACGGCAGATTCGGGCAGGATATCTACCAGTGCGCCCGCGAGCGCATCGGCCACCTGCGCGGTGGTCTCGCCATGGGCACCGTGGTGGCCTGCGCCCTGTTCGGCGCGGTGGTGGGCGACGTGTTGCCCGGCAGTATCGCCATGGCGGCCATTGCTCTGCCGGAAATGCGCAAGCACAATTACGATGACGGTCTGGCCGTGGGGACTCTGGCCTGTTCCGGCACGCTCGGATGTCTTATTCCGCCCAGCGGATCCTTTATCATTTACGGCATTCTGGCCGAGCAATCCATCGGAGAATTGTTCATCGCGGGTATTGTGCCCGGCATCATCTGCATGATTTGCTTCATGATCGCCATCTGGGTCGTGGTGAAGCGCAGACCCGAACTTGCCCCGCAACTGCCGAAGATCGAGAAGAAGGATCGCAGTTCGGCGACCAAGAGCGTACTGCCCGTGGGCCTGTTGTTTGTCGTGGTCGTCGGCGGTATTTACGGCGGTTTCTTTACGCCCACAGAAGGCGGCGCGGTCGGCGCTTCCGTCATGCTGCTTCTGGCTCTGGTGATGCGCCGCCTTACCTGGAAGGCCATGTTCAGCGCCCTGAGCGACACCGCCAAGTATACGGCCATGACCTTCGCCGTGCTGGGCGCGGCCTCCGCGCTGGGCACGCTCATGACCCTGAGCCGCATCCCTCTGTTCGTGGGAGATTTTGTGGCCGGGCTCAACGTCGCGCCCATGATCATCCTGCTGGTGATTATTCTGGTGCTGTGCTTTCTGGGTTGCTTTATCCCGGCCACGCCGCTCATGCTTATCTGCATTCCGCTCTTTGTACCCATTGCGCATATGTTCCAGTGGAATCTGGTGTGGTTCGGCGTGATCATCACCATCGTGTTCAACCTTGCGGCTATCACTCCACCCTTTGGTATCAGCCTGTTCGTCATGAAGGCCATTGCTGGTGTGCCCCTGACCCTGATGTTCCGTTCCGCGTTGCCCTTTGTCATCGCCACGTTCATCTGTCTGGGGTTGATCGTCGTGTTCCCCTCCCTGTCGCTGATGCTTCCCCATCTCATGCGCTAACCCAAACCACACTGGAGATAAGAATATGCCTCCCGTCATTGACCCTGAAAAATGTGTTGCTTGCGGTACGTGCGCCCAGATCTGCCCGGACGAGGTATTCCGGCTGGAGCGGGAAAAGGGCGAGATCCCCGTTGTCATGTATCCGGATGAATGCTGGCACTGCAACGCCTGCGCGCTGGATTGCCCGAAGCAGGCCATCGAACTGCGCTTTCCCCTGCACTACATGATCCTGAAAACAGATGCCGCTACACTCAACCGAAAGGCAGGTGCCTGAGATGATTCCCGTCACACAAGTCATTGATTCCGATTTTGTCATCGTGGGGGGCGGCATTGCCGGACTTTCCGCCGCCATTGCCGCCGGAGAGGCGGGCGTCAAAGCCACCCTGCTGGAAAAGGCCGACACCAGACGCAGCGGCAGCGGGTGCGGCGGAAATGACCATTTCTTCTGTTACCTGCCCGAAGTACACGGCCCGGATATCCACATGATCCTTCGGGAAATGATGCTCAGTATGGTGGGCGACCGCATGGACGGAGACATGGCGCTGTTTTTTCTGGAAAAGTCCGGTGAAATGGTGCATCGCTGGCATGAATGGGGAATCAACATGAAACCCTACGGCGGTTTTGAATTCCGGGGGCACGCCTTCCCCGGCAGGCCGCGCATCTGGTTGAAGTACGACGGGCATAACCAGAAGGCTGTCTTGAACAAACGGGCCAGGGCGCTCGGTGCGAACGTGATTAACCATCACAGCGCGCTGGAGGTGGTGGCTTCAGGCGGGCGCGTCGTAGGCGTGCTGGCGCTGGACACCAGCCATGAGGAACCTTCCTTTACGCTGGTACGCAGCCCCAACGTGTTGCTGGCCACGGGCATGACCACGCGCCTGTATAACTCCAGCGTGACGCCGGGCTATCTGTTCAATTCCACATCCTGCCCCTCCTGTGTCGGGTCGGGCATCGCCCAGGCCCTGCGCGCCGGGGCGCGGCTGGTGAACATGGAGCTGAACGGCGGACATGTCGGCCCGGCCTATTTTACCCGCAGCGGTAAAGCCACCTGGATCGGAGTATACAAGTTCCCGGACGGAACGCCCATGGGCCCGTTCGTCACCGTGCCCACCAGAGATTACGGCGACATCACCGCCGATTTATGGTCCGGCGCTTTTTCGGAAAGTCGCCGTAACGGGCGCGGGCCCATTTATATTGACTGTTCGCAGATATCCGAAGAAGACTACGAATGCATGATGCGCGACTTTGTCAGTGAAGGCTTGACCAGTTTGCGCGCCTACATGGACAGGCATGGCCTTGATCTGCGTAAGCATGCTGTGGAGTTTGTGGAATATGAGTGCGGCCTGCTGGGGCAGGGGCCGGAAATTGATCGCACGGCGGAAACCACCGTGCCTGGTCTATACGTAGCCGGAGATCTGATGGGCAACGTACGCGGTGAGGTGGCCGCCGCCTCGGTATTCGGCTGGGAATGCGGCAAGGCCGTGGCAGGCAAGGGCTATGCCGCGCCCACGGAAGACCTGGCCGCTCTGGATGCCGTATGCAAGGCCATGGAATTTTATAGTTCCCTGTATGAGCGTGAAAAGGGAGCACCTTGGAAGGAAGCCAACGTAGCGCTGGCCCAGATTATGACGGACTATATCCCTGTGGGCGACGGGCGCGTGCGCTCCGGCAGTATGATGACGGCAGGGCTGAATTACCTGCGCGATCTGCGTGAACGCTGCACGGCGGAAATCAAGGCCAACAACGCGCATGAACTTATGCGCGCGGCAGAGGTGTTTGAACTTATGGATATCGGGGAAACCATTGCCCGGTGCGCTCTGGAACGTAAGGAAACGCGCTATAACCACAAACGCCCGGATTTCCCTTTCCCGGATCCGAAATACATGGACAACTTCCTTACCGTGACCAGAACGGAGGGAGAATACAGGTTCGGGTTGCGGGCACGCCGTTCGGCCTAGAGCGTCTCGCGATTGAAAATATCTGCCAGCCAGATCCTGTATTCTGACCCGCAGGTTTCACGCCTCCGCCGGAGCTCAACGCCGCAAGTGAATTGCGGCTACTCCGGCGTCGCGGTGGAGTCTCGCCTTGTTCGGCTCCGTGGAGCATGTCGCCATTGAAATGTTCCACGCCGCAAAGCGGCTTGACGGGAAGGCACGAAAATCGCTCGCTTTGCGGCGCAGCCAAGCCGCGGCCTACGCGCAATTTTCGGGCTGCTGACTTTTCGGCAGCTTCGTCTGAAATGTGGCCGGTATATGACCGTAACCTGAAAGGAACAGGCATGACTCAGTTGTCCGTGAACGCCGCACTTATTCTTTTTCTGTACGCGATGACCTCCTCCCGAAGCTGGAATGTGGAACAAGCCGCCAGCCTTTGCGGACTCGCCCCGCAGGAAGCGGAAAGCGCTCTGCGAGAGCTGGAACGGGAAGGGCTGGCCGAGCGGGAACGCGCTGGCAGTGGAGGGAATCCGGCGGGAGACAGAAGAAAGAAAGATCTGTGGCGGGTTCCGAAGTCTCCGGACTCCCTTTCTTCTTTCCATTCTGGGATGCCCCCGGCGGAGCATTGTGCCGGCGGGGTGCCGTTGTATTGCCTGCGCTTGTACGAGGGCAGGGCGCTGGATGCGGTCGAGGAGCTTGCCGCGTGGACGGAAGACCGGCAGGAGGCTCACAGTGCCTGGATTCTGGATTTTGTCATTGACGAGATCGTGCGTACACTTTTACGCGCCCCATTGCGAATTTGTGATGAAAAGGAGCGTGCCCGTTTTATTGAATTGGCCATCCGGGCTCATTCCCTGGCCGACTTTCAGGGCCGGACGCCGCGCGGAATGCGGGTGCTGTTGCTCAAGGCGCGGGGCGTGGCCCGGATTTTGAACAACGCCAGCTATCTGTACATCCTGAATACCATGCTCGATGTACGGAAGATTCTGTTCGACAACGAGAGTGTGCCGCCGCGCGGCGGCACAGGGCGCCTTGCCCCGGACGAGGTGCGGGATGGGGCGCATTTTCTGGCCGATGCCGCTCCTTATATCAGCATGTACAACTACCTTCAGGGGAGCGCCCGGCAGGCTCTGGATCATTTCTCTCTGGCCGGGGGCAGTTCTCCGTCCGCGTTCGCCGTGGCCGGGGAAAACGCCGTGCCCCAGGGAGCGTTTGCTTCGGCCTTTGCCGCGCTGGCCGCTGTGCAGTTCGGGGATGCCGGGCTGGCAGTGTCCATGCTCAAGACCAGTCTGAGCCGTAATGCCCGTAGCGCAGGATGCCCCACGAAAAGCTGGCTGCATTCGCATCTGGCCACGGTGTATCTGGCGGCGGGCAGGCCGGACGAGGCGCTGGAGCATGTGGACGCCGCGCTGGCCGTAGGGCTGGAGCAAAATGTCCAGTGCTGGATGGCCGCGCATACCGCGCTGGCGCACTACCATATCCTGCAGGGCCGCCCCGGCGTGGCACGCCGGGTGCTCGGCCGCGCGGTGGAAGAGGCGCGGGCCAGAGACTACCGTTGGGGCTACAGCTCCCCGTGGTTTTTGGACATGTTGTATGTTTTCCGCCGCAACGCGCTGGCGGATTTGCCGGGTTACAGGCTCGAGAGCGAACTGGAGCGCTGTGAAGGCGGGCGCAACCCGTTGCTTCGAGCTGTGGCCGGACGCATTCGGGGGGACATTCTGTTCCGGGACGGGGCGCGCCTGCGTGACGCGCAACTGCCCTTGCTCAAGAGCAGGGCCTTTTTCAAGCTTCAGCAGCTTCCTGTTGAAAAATGCAAGACCTGCGCGGTGCTGGCCCAGGCCAGTCTGGCCGCAGGAGAACAGGCTCAGGCCCTGCGTTACGCCATTGAGGCCTGGCCTTGCCGTGAACAGTTTCTGCCCTTGGGAATTTACTGGTCCGCCGAGCTGGAAGCCATTATGCCCGTGCCCCGCGCCAAGGGGACAGAGCAGGGCGATTCCGCCGGGGATGCGTGGCGTCTGGCCTTTTTCAAAGCGCTGCTGAGTCTGAATCCGGAAGACTGCGAAGCTTTTCCGCAGAACATGCTCAAGTGCGTAGCCGGGGCGCTCGGGGCGTCGCGCGCCAGCCTTTTTGATGCTGACGATGCGGGGAGGCCGCGCATGGTGAGCTCCCTGAACATGACGCGGGAGCAGGTGTTCGGCAGAGGCACTGCTTTCCCTCTGTATCTGGTGGAGGAATGCCTTGAAGGCGTGCCGGTAAGCATCACGCGCGAGGCGCTGGGTCTTCCTGATACCGGAGAATTTGACTGGCGTATGGCCTGCGTGCCTGTCTCTGCCGCGCAGGGAGGAGACGGGCACGCCCACGCCCTCTATATTGAAGGGGATACGTTCACGCGTGCCGGGGATATGGAGGAATCTTTTCTTCTGGCCTGCGGCGAACTGCTCGGCGTGCTGACCGCTCGCTGGATCGCAGCGGCGGAACGTGCGCGTGAGGCCGCGCCGGCCCTTGCTGTACGCGGAAAGAGCGAGGATTCCCCCCGGCTGATCGTATACAGCAGTGAAGCCATGCGCCGGGTGCTGGAGCAGGCGGATACGGCGGCGAGCTCCGACGCCTCGGTGCTGATCTGCGGAGAATCCGGAGTGGGCAAGGAGCTTGTGGCGCGGCGCATTCATGAAAAGAGCGGAAGAAGCGGGCCTTTTGTGGCGGTGAACCTGTCCAGCCTGCCGGAAGAACTGTTTGAGAGTGAAATGCTCGGTTATGAGCGTGGAGCGTTCACCGGAGCCTTCAGCCGCAAAATCGGCCTGTTGGAAATGGCCGACCGGGGGACGCTGTTCATTGACGAAGTACCCGATATTTCCCCGCGTATTCAGGTGAAACTGTTACGCCTGTTGCAGGAACGCAATTTTATGCGCCTCGGTTCCACCCGCGTACTCGGGTCGGACTTCCGCCTGATAGTGGCGACCAACCGTAATCTCTTTGCGGAAATGCGGCAGGGTAGTTTCCGTAACGATCTTTTCTACCGCATCTGCGTGGTGCCTCTGTTCATTCCTCCACTGCGGGAGCGGCCGGAAGACATTGATGCTCTGTTGCGGCATTACCTTGAATATTTTTCCCGGCGGCACGGGCGGAAGGAACCGGAAATCGGAGACGAGGATGCCCGGCGTCTGCGCGCCTATGCCTGGCCCGGTAATATCCGGGAGCTGAAAAACGTCATGGAGAGAGCCGTTATTTTCGCACGGGAGGGGAGGGCCGAATTTTCCTTTGACGAAGAGGGGTTCAACAAGCGGAGCGCTCCTTCCCGAATCAATTCTGCCTGCTCCGGTAGGGGGGGAATCCCGGATGAAGACGGGGATGCTCCGGTTCAATCCGCAGCGAACATGGGTGAGCTGATGCAAGACATGTTCGCTGCCCTGCCCAGCGCCAGAGAGCTGGAAAAACAATATATCCAGACCGTTCTGCGCATGACGGGAGGGAAAGTGGGGGGGAAGGGCGGCGCGGCCGCGCTGCTGGGCATGTCCCGATCCACGCTGTACGACAAGATGCGTGCTCTGGGTATTTCCCCGGCGGGCAGGCCGCCAGAGAGATAATACCCCAACCTCCGGAGGCGCGAGCGTTAGCGGGCATGGAGCGGCGTCCCCTCCCGGCATGTCTGGCCCGTGTGGAACACGGGTCAGGCTGCTGAAAAAGTCCTTGAGGGGTTCCTTGCTCCCTCAAACTCCCCACGGCAGGGCGTCGTACACCCTGCACCTCCAATAGTTTCAGCCTGTCACTGTCGAGGGGGCCGGGGGGAATCATTCCCCCCGACGGGGTGCGGGGCAGAGCCCCGGTTTTTCAACACTCTGGCCCGTGTGGAACACGGGTTGCCTTGCGGCAACGAATGTTGCCGCACAATCATCATGAGCTATGGCAGGGGCGATAAAAAGCGCTCTGCGCGTAATAGAGGAGGTATATTTCATGCGGATTTCAAATCGGTTGCTCATTTTTATGGTCATTTTTGTCAATGTGCTGTGGGGCGGGGCTTTCATTGCGTTGAAAATAGCGCTGGATTCTTTCACAACCGAACAGGTACTGTTGGGGCGCGTGGCCTTTGCAGCCATTCTTTACCTGGTGCTTATGCCCCTGTGCTGGAAGGATATCCACTACCGCAAGGGTGACTGGAAGTGGCTGGCCGTGGCTGTGGCCTGCGAACCCTGCCTGCTGTTCACCTTTGAAACCCTCGGGATGGGCAACACCACAGCGTCTCAGGCCAGCATGATCGTGGCCTGCGCGCCGTTGGCCACAGCCGCAGCGGGATTCCTGTTTCTGCGGGAGAAGGTCAGCCGCCGCTGTCTGGCGGGGATCTGTCTGGCTGTGTTTGGGGTTATTCTTGTTTCAAGCGTAAATGCGGTCAGCGAGTCCGCGCCCAATCCCCTGCTCGGCAACTTCTTCATGCTCTGCGCAGTGTGCACGGTTGCGACCATGGCGCTGGTGATGCGCAGACTCGCCCGGCATTACCCGGTTATCTTTCTGTCCGGCCTCCAGACCTTTGGCGGTACGCTGTTCTTCCTGCCTATGGCCCTGCATTCCCCGTGGCCGACGAACATCGCTCCGGCCAGTTGGGCCGCCATAGTGTATCTGGGGTTCGGCGTGACTTTCCTGGTCTATCTGGTGCTGAACTATTCCCTGTCTCGCCTTAAGGCCGGACATGCCATGATTTTCGCCAATATTATCCCCATTGCCGGGCTGGTGCTGGCCTTTTTGATTCTCGGCGAGCGTATGCTGCCTCTCCAGTATTTCGGGTCAGTGCTGGTGCTGGCGGGCATTATTGTCGCCGGGCCGCCCGAAGATACTCCCCCAGAAACAGTCCCAGGCACAGCTTCAGACATGCCTCTTGCGGCGGAAAGGGATCTGGCAAAGGAAAGCCCCTCGTCTGTTTGACGCCGATAGGCCCGGAGGTTTCCTGTGAGCGATACCAATATTGAGCTGTTGCGGGTTGCACCCGTCGGCGGGCTGCTGTGGCGCTATTCTCTGCCCGCCGTAATTTCCATGGCCATTTCTGCCCTGTACAACGTGATCGGAAGCGTGTTCATCGGGCAGGGGGTGGGGCCGCTGGCCCTGACCGGGCTGGCGGTGAATTTTCCCCTGTTCAACCTGATCATGGGTTTTTGCATGATGGTGGGCGTGGGCGGCGCGCCGTTGTGTTCTCTTGAACTGGGAAAGGGAAACGGAGATCGGGCCTCCCAGGCTCTGGGGCAGGTGCTTCTGATCGGGCTGATAGGGAGCATCCTTGTGGGGGGCATATTGTATACCGTCATTACCCCGGCGCTGCGTCTGTTCGGCGCAAGCCCGGCCACACTGCCTTATGCCCGCGATTACATGACGGTGATGCTGGCCGGGCTGCCCGCCAGTTTTGTCATGGTCGGGCTGAACAACATCATGCGTGCTTCGGGGAATCCGGGCAAGGCACTGGGAACCATGGTCGTCAGTGTGGCCGTGAATCTGGCCCTCGCGCCGCTGTTCATTTTTGTGTTCCGTTGGGAAATGCGCGGTGCGGCTCTGGCCACGCTGCTGGCGGAGTGCGCCGCTTGCTTATGGCTGATCCGGCATTTTGCCGGTACGCGCGGGACGGTGCGTTTTTGTCCGGGCATTTTCCGCTTCCGCCCCGAGCTGTGTGTTCAGGTGTTGCGCATGGGGCTGCCGCCTTTTCTCATGAATGCCTGCGCCTGTCTGGTGGTTATTGTCGTGAACCGGCAGTTGCTCGTTTACGGCGGGGATCTCGCCATTGGCGCGTATGGGGTGTTCAATCCCCTGTCCACTCTGGTGTTTATGGTGGTGTTGGGCGTTACCCAGGGGATGCAGCCCATTGTCAGCTATAATTTCGGCGCAGGACGGCTGGATCGCGTGCGTCGCGCTCTGGCACTGGGTGTGGCTGCGGGCCTGCTGATTACTACGGCAGGCTGGGCACTCATGGCAGGAATGCCGTTTTTTCTGGCCCGGTTGTTCACCAACGATGCCGCGTTACTGGCGCTTTCCGTCCGGGCGTTGCGCGTGGGCGGCATGCTGTTTTTTGTGGTGGGCGGGCAAGTTGTGATCACCAGCTGTTTCCAGTTCGTCGGCATGTCTGCGGCGGCCAGCGTACTTTCCCTTTCCCGTCAGTTGTTGTTTTTGATCCCGGCGCTGTTGATCCTGCCCCTCCATATGGGGCTGGATGGCGTGTGGTACAGCCTCCCCCTGTCTGACGCGCTGGCCGTGCTGGTAACGGCGGCGGCATGGAAGCTGAACATGCGTCGCCTGGGATTCGGAAACAGGACTTCTTCAGTCGTGTCAAAATCTGTGTAAGGAGATCATCAATGACCAGTGTTGTTCGCAGGCTGTATTCCCTGCTGCCCCGCACGGCGGCGAGCCATGCGGGGCTGATGTTTGTACGGGCATTCGTGTTGTCATTTGCCCTGACATGTTTGTCGACACCCGTGCAGGCAGGCTGGACAGGCTGCGCCAAAGCGGAAACGTCCGCTGTTGTGCCGGAAGAGGGCGGAAAATGGTTGCTGTACAACGGAGCAATATTTACCGCCGATTCCCGTTTCACCCATCCTCGCGCCGTGGGGGTGGAAAACGGAGTTATCGTTGCCGTGGGGGATGAGGAAGACGTGCTCGCCGCCCTGGGCGGAGAAGCACGGCGCGTGGATCTGGGCGGCAATTTTCTCATGCCCGGCCTGGTGGACAGTCATGTGCATGTAGGCTTTGCCGGGTTCCAGCTCACGGCGGAATCCTTCCCGGAAAATCTGGAAAACGCGGAGCAGGTGCGTTCCTTTGTCTGGAATGCCGCGGCGGAACATAAGGCATATCTTGAAGATGTGCTTTTGTTCATGAATGTGCCGCTTTCTTACTGGGAGAATCCCGCCATGCTCGGTGAAGCGCTCAATGGCGGGGAGTTTGCCGAACGCCCGATTATTCTGGCCGGGTCGGACGCGCACACCGGCTGGTGCAACCGGGCCATGTTGCGCCGTGCCGGACTGGATGAAAAGAGCGCAGATACCCTGCCGCCCGCTGTGCGGGAGAGTTTTGGCCGCAAGGCAGACGGCAGTCTGAACGGTTTTGTTTGCGAAGGCGCCTGGGATGAGGTGCTGAAACACGCTCCGGCCGTGCCGGAAGAAAAGATAGACGGCGCCATTCTGGCCGGGGCCGAAGTCATGCACTCTTATGGCTTCACGGCCTGGATGGACCCCATTGCCAACATCCGCCCGCTTTCCCCCATCTTTAACGCTGCCCCGGGAAAAAACGACGCAGGGCTGTTACCCGCCTATACCCGTTTGCTCAAGAGCGGAGCGTTGAACGCTCATGTCTCCGCACTGCTGTTGGCAAAACTGGACAGTGACGCTTCCATCGTCGACGAGATACTTGATGTGAAACAGCGTTTTGACGGCCTGCCGGAATTACGAATCATGGGCGTCAAGCTGCTTCAGGACGGGGTAATCGAGTTTCCCTCCCAGACCGCGAAGCTGACCCGGCCCTATGTAGGGCGGCCCGGTTATGACGGCCCGCGCAATATCGACCCTGCCCGCTACGGCGAACTTGTCGCCGCCATTGATGCGGCCGGGTTGTCCGCCCATGCCCACGTCATCGGAGATCGCGCCGTCCGCGAGGCATTGGACGCCGTGGCCCATGCCCGCAAGGTCAACGGAGAAAGCGGGGTGCGGCACAGCATGACCCACCTTGAAGTGGTGCAGCCTGAAGATATGCCGCGTTTCCGCGCGCTGGGCGTGGACTGTTCCATGCAGTTTCTGTGGTCCGGCAAGGCCCCGAGTACCTCTTCCCTGCTGGAAGGTTCTGTTCCGCCCGAACTGCTCGGAAGCCTGTACCCCGCGCAATCGCTGATCCGGCAGGGAGCACTGGTGGCAGGCGCGAGCGACTGGCCGGTGTCCACGCCGGACCCTTTTCTGGCCATGTTTTCGGCGGTGACGCGCATCGGGCCGGAAGGTTTTCTGCCTCCGGAGAGCGAGTTGATTTCCCGGGATGATGCGTTGCGTGCCTATACCATCAACGCGGCTCGCCTGATCGGGCGCGGCAGCGAGAGCGGAAGCATCACGCCCGGCAAAAAGGCGGATTTCGTCCTGCTGGACAGGAACCTGGAAACAGTTCCTGCCGAAGCCATTCCGGAAACTCGCGTGCTGTGGACCATGTTCGGTGGGCGGCTTATTTATCAGGGGGAATAGGCTATGTCCGGCTGAGGACAAACAGGAACATAAATACACAGGCCGCCCGGAAAAATTTTCCGGGCGGCCTGTGTATCGGGGGCTGAGGGGAAGCCCCTCGCAAGGACGGAAGAATATGTCGAGCCTAGCGCTTCATGTTGATTACAGTGTCCAACATGGTGTCCGTGGTGGTGATTACCTTGCTGTTGGACTGGAAGCCGCGCTGAGTGGTGATCATCTGCACGAATTCCGTGGACATGTCGACGTTGGACTGTTCCAGAGCGTAGCTTTCGATCTTGCCGAGGCCCGCCACGCCTGCCGCGCCGGATTTCGGTTCACCCGATGCGCGGGTTTCGCTGAACAGGTTGTTGCCTTCGCGGCGCAGTCCCTGCTGGCAGGTGAAGTCGTACAGGCAGACCTGGGCCAGGGGCAGGGTCACGCCGTTGGAGTACACGCCGTAGAGCACGCCGTCCGAGTCAACGCTGTAGCTGGAAAGGTCGCCGTAGCCGTAGCCATCCTGTGCCTGATTGGAAGTGAAGGAACTGTTCAGGCTGGTGCAGGAGGAGGATTCCAGCACAATAGGCTTGCTGAATTCCGCCACATAATTGGCATTGGCCGGAGTGGCTGCAACCATGACCGTGGTGTCTTTCGGGGTCATGGTCGCGAGTTTTTCCCCGACAAGTTCGTACATGGTTTTGTTGTTGGTGCCTTTCACGGTTTTCCAGTCAATCCCGGGCCCGCCCAGCGCATCCAGTTCGGCCTGCACGTCGGCCGGAATGGCTGTTCCGTCGGCATAGGCAAAGGTGCGGGTCGCGACATTGTAGACTACACTCTGAGGCGGCAGCGGCGTGGCGACGGTGGTTGTGGCCGGAGTGCCGACAGTTTTAGTGATGCCGGTTGGCGCTTGGGGGTTGCCGTCGGCATCGGTGTAGGTCAGGTTGCCGGCGCCGTCAAAGGTCAGCCCGGTAATGGTCTTGCCCGCAGCGTCCTTTGCTGTTGTTGTGGTGACGCCGCTTGTAGTAGATGCAGTTACCGTGGCGACGGTATCGCCCGTTGCATTAGTATAGGTCGTGACCGTGGTTGTCGTGGCGACGTCATAGGTTCCCATATTTCCCTTGGCAATAGTGACGCCGCCGTACATGGACTGAATGGCGTTGAGGGCCGCCGCTTCTTCTGCGGCACTGGGAGTGTCGGGGTAGGGATAGGTTACGCCGCTGAACTTCCACTGGTAATGGTTGGGATCATCCCACGCGGCCTTGGGATCATAATCGGGGTTGACTTCATAGTATTCGGGGGATTTACCCGCGCTGTTCTTCGCATAGGGCGTAACAGCCAGAGAACCGAGGGAATTGGTGTTTTCCCACGGCATGTCGAAATTGCCGACCTTGACGCCGAAATTCAGTTCGATGCCGTAACGCTCGCCCTTGGTGGAACCGGAGGTCTGGGCGTCGAGTACGCCGGAGAAGTTGGCCACCAGAATGGGGTAGCCGTTGCTGGAAATTTCCGCCGGGTACCAGTTGTTGAGATCGGTGGGATCGAGGTTGACCACCTGCAGTGTGTTCAGCGGATTGGTGGGATCCGGTACATCCTGAAAGCTGGTAGGATTCGTGTCCGGACTTTGAGAGCCGCCCCAGGTGTAGCAGCTTTGGTTGGTCATGCGCCCGGCGGCGTCAAAGGTGATGGTGCCGGTGGCAAGCAGGCCGCCCTTTTCCGTTTCGTTGACGTTACGTAGCGCTCCCGTGCCGCCGTTTGCCGTGGCGTCCCAGAACTGGCGCTGGTCTTCGGCGGGGTCCATGGTGACGATGTATTCCCACATGGAGTTGTTGCCCAGCCCTTCCACGTCGTCCTTGTCCACCTTGTCGTAGTAGATGGAGACGGTATGCTTGCTGCCCGCCTCGTCGTACACGGTGAGGGTGGTACTGGAAGCGTAGGAGCTGGAGGCGATGTACGGCGTGTTGTCGCTGCTCTGCGGCTGCTTGCCGTTCCATACTTCGGTCAGGGACGCGAAGGGGTTGGTGTTGGAGCGGGCATGATCCGACGCGGAAGAGGGAAGGTTGACCTTGAAGGTCATCTTCGTGGTCTGCTGCGGGAAGACCGTCCAGGTATCCAGCTTGATGTCGGTGGGCGTGCCGGAACCGATGATGTCCGAGGTATCCTGCGAGGTCACGGAGGCGGGGCTCAGGCCGCCGGAAGAACGGGAGATGCCACCGGTGTTGTCCACCATCCAGCCCTGCAGGGCGTAACCGTTGGGGTCAACCAGATACCCTTCATTGTTGAAGGAAAAGTTGCCCGCGCGGGTGTAGAAGCCCTGATCCTTGCCGATCTTGTTGACCTTGAAGAAGCCGGAGCCGGAAATGGCGAGGTCCGTGGCGTTGGTGGTGGTTTCAAAGGACCCCTGGGCGAAGTTGCCCATGAT
>JAEXGX010000302.1 GCA_023450535.1 Pseudomonadota bacterium
TGAACGCCGCGCGCAAGCTGGTGAATGAAGATGCCCTGTGGATGGAGGCCGACCAGACCAGGATGCAGGCGCGGGTAAAGGCGCAGGCCGAAGCGCTGGCGGCAAGGGCGGAAATGAACAGAAGGAAGGCTCTGGACAGGGAAATCCAGACCATGAGTAATGCTCTTGTTCATGCGGTGCAGTTGCTTCCACAGGAAGATGTTGCCGGGCGGGAACGCCTGCTGGTGGAAATGGCGGCGCAGATTCAGGATCCAGAGCTGCGGGACAAGGCGTTGGCCGGAGCGAACCGGGAAATCACATTCAACAAGCGCCTTTTTGAGGCCCGGCAAGATGCCGTGACGGCGGAGTTCAACACGCCGGAAAGCAGAAGCATGAGTCCGGCGGAACGGACGGCAAGGTTGAATCAGTATCTGGACGAGGGCCGGATTACACAGCAGACGTACGACACACTGAACAAGAGCATCAACGGTGGGCCGGCCTTTACCGTTCCTTCCGCGTTCAACACATTTATGGATATGGCTACGGGAACGCGCGAAGATGGAACGCCGTGGTTCGAGAGTGAAACCGCTCTTCGTGCGGCCATGACGGAAGCGGGAACGCTGACGCTTTCGGATCAGGACAAAATTGTACGGGCGCTGAAAGATACGCAAAAGGCGGAATCCGATGTTTCAACAGAAAAGGAAAAAGCCGAAGCGGAGGCTTACAAGGAAGCACGCAATGCCTTCCTGAAAAACCTTGAAGCGTTGGGCGTGGATGAAGAGAAAACGTATCAGGCGCGAGTATACTTCAATCAGCGATTTGAAGAGTTCAGAGAACAGAATAAACGCTATCCCACTGAACAGGAAATGTTGTCCATGAGCACTTCCGCAATTCAGAAAATATGGACAGGACAGAAGCGCGGACCTGGTGGAAAAGTGGAATTGCCGCTGTATGAAGCCGCTATTATGATTCCGGCTGAAGCGCGGCGGCAGATCCGGGCGGAGCTGCTTCGTGCGGGGCACAAGCCGGAAGACATCACGGAAGAAATTATCATTCAGGAATATTACCGCAACGATAATCAGGCCATGCGGGAAGCCTCGATATTCAATACGGACAGTTGGGGGTATTATGTCGAATAATGCGAGTATCGAGAGTCTGGAAGCCGGTTATCGTCTGGCTCTGACCAATCCCGACCATGAAAAGCTGGCGCGGGGTATTGACCTTGGCCTGCAAAGCGGCCTTGACGCCGATACCGCTCTGGAACTTCGCAACGATCTGAATATTCCCTCCATCGACTGGATGGCTTTTGCGCGGGAGGCACCCACTCTCTCCTCCTTCCTGTCCGGCGGCAATGCCGTCATGAACATGGCCGCGCCGCATATCGCTGAGCTGTGGCGGCAGGAACAGCAGATGCGCCACTGGAAGGTGCGCAAACCGGGGGAAGGCCCGGCGCAGGACAAGCTCGGCGCTTTAGGGGTGACGTTTGGTTCCGTATACATGGGCATCAAGGATATCGGGCGCGGCCTGACAGCGGTACATAAGGACTTTGTGGGAGGGGTGCAGAAAACCCTTCAGAATGTGGATCTGGACGATGTGCCGGGGCTGGACGATGAATCCCGCGCCATGCTGAGGGACTTGAACTCTGTAAATCTGGAAGAGTTGGACAAAGACACTCTGCCAGTCTTTGAGTGGATGAAAACATATGATCAGGACGTGGCCAATGCCTCGCCTTTTCTTCGTTTCGCGTCCGACGTATTCCGTGCCCTGCCCACTACCGGGGCCGCGCTGCTCGGAGGGGCCGTGGGTGGCCCGGTGGGAGCGGGGGCGGTTGGAGGAAGCATCATCTACGGGCAGAGCCTTGACTCCTATGAACATGACCCGGCAGTCACGGCCAGCCCGGAAGACCGCCGTTTGTATGCTCTGGGTAATGCCCTGATTCAGGGTGGACTGGAAGCCGTGGGGGCGCGGGGGCTTTTGAACGCCTTCAAGCCGCGCGGCGCACGGGGTAAGGCGCTCAAGGCGTGGTTTGAAGGCGTGATCAAGGAAGGGCTGACAGAAGGTGTACAAGAGTTCCCGGAGCGTTTCTTTCAGGAAATGGCGCGGGGAGCTGAACTCACGGACAAGGAAGACCTGCTGCATCTGCTGGACGTGTTCACCTCTTCCGAATTCTGGAAAGAGGCTGGTTATTCCGGGCTGGTGGGCGCGGCGGCGGGCGGCCTTGTTACCGCGCCGGGCATACGCGATCAGCGGCGCGCCTTTGCCGCGCAGGAAGCGGCTTTTGCGGCCATGCCCGAGATGGCGAAGAATTTCCCCAACGCATACAAGACCATACTGCGGCGGCACGTGGAAGAAGGGAACGTAAACCGTGAAGTTTTCGTACCCGTTGCGGCTGTAGAAGGTCTGTTTCAGGAAGACTCCATTTCGCAGGATGTACAGGACTTTCTGGACAAGGCGGGCATTTCTCCGGCGGACTATGAAGCCGCGCGGGCCAGCGGCGCGCCGCTGGCGATCTCTTTCGAGAATATCGCGGATGTTCTGAACGATGAGCGGGGGCAGGCCCTGCGTGACCAGCTTGATATTTCTCCGGAGCAGGAAAGTGTCGGGGCTGCCGTGACTGCGGAAATTTTCGAGAGCGTCCGGAAAGGGGAACTCTCGCTGGAAAATATGCCGGAAGACGAGCGGGCGTTAGAGAAAATTCGGGAAGAACTGGGCCTGGATGAACTGGCGCTGGACGAACGCGCGTTCATGAAACAGGACGTAGTTAATGCCATCATCAACGCCACGGCAGGCAATGAGAACGCCTATACGGCAGAACAGGCGCGGGCCTATGCGGACATCATTGACGCGACTGTGGCCACCTTCGCCGCCACGCACGGGATGAGCTACCGGGGGGCGTTCAACCTTGTTGCTCCGGAGTTTGCACGGGGCGATATCAGCGTGGAAGAAATGGACGCGCTCAGGAGCCGGGTACGGGAAGTGGCGTCCTCTCCCGAAGCGGCGGAACAGAATTTTGCTCTGGCGACGAACCGGGGGAAGACGAAGAAAGGACAGTCCGCGCCGCGCATGACGCTGGAAGAACGCGCTCCCCTGCTGGCTCTGGTGCGCGGACGGCTGGACGCCAAAAGTCTGAAACGGGATTTCCCCGATGCCTACCGCGAACTGTTGGGGGCGCATGGACGGGGATTATTCCGCAGCGCGGCGAAAGGCGGCGTCGCCATTGACGAGCTGGCGGACGAAGCTATCAGCCGTGGGCTTCTGCCGCAGGGCGCGGATTCGTCGGAGCTGGTGGAGTATCTGAAACAGGAAAGAAGGACGCTGTTTCAGGAGGAAGAAAGGAATTCGCTGGGCGTGCCGCTGTCCAGAGTAACCAGAATAGAGGGAACGGTTACACGGGAGGAATTGGACGCCGCACTGTCCGCACTGGCCGGACAGGATTTGCCCAACCTGATTGAAGGGGTGACGGCGCAGGTCAATGCCAACCAGAAACGGAAACTGGAAAGCGCAAAGGCTCGTGAGAAATCTGTTTCTAATGGATTTGACTTTGGCGAACACAATGGTGTTGCCGCACAAATAACCAACGCATGGAAATGGGCGGCGGAGGCCAGACGTACCGGAGATGAAAAGAACAATATGCCGGATGTCGGCATACGGCGATATGTCTCCGCTCTGGAACTGAACGGCAAGGATGCTTTCGCATGGCTTACGGTAAAAGAAACGCCCACGGGCCTGCGGATTTATTCCGTGGAACTCATGGACGAAAACAAGCTCCGGGGTTCGTTAGGCAACGGGATTGCCGAAGCAACCACGACTGCCCCCTCTGGCCGGAGCTTTGAAGAAATCATAGAGCGGCTGAATCGATCTGTCAATGGCAATCCCCTCTCTCAGACCGCTCCCGAGTTTCAGAACAGCGACGACAAAGCTATCAAGGTGCTGGATACCTATTACCATGGAGAAAGCAATCTCCCCCGCGCCGCCTTCTCTCCCGTGACGGAAGCGAAAGGCATTATCCGCTTTTTCCAGAGTGCGGACATATCCAGCGCCGGGCATGAAATCGGTCATTCCCTGCGCCGGGTGCTGGAACTGGGCGCGAACATGGACAACGCGCCGGACTTTGTTCGGCAGGACTGGGAAGCGGCCTGCGCCTTTGTCGGCGCGAAGCCGGGCGCGGCATGGACAGTGGCACAGGAAGAGAAGTTTGCGGATACCTTTGTGGATTATCTGCAAAAGGGAAATGCTCCTTCCGCCGGACTGCGCCGCGCCTTCACCCGTCTGGCCCGCTGGCTGACAGAGCTGTATCGTCGTATCCGGGGGCTGAATGTGCAGGTGTCGCCGGAAATG
>JAEXGX010000329.1 GCA_023450535.1 Pseudomonadota bacterium
GTCTTCTTGAGATAGTTCAGCAGTTTGCGGCGCTGACCTACCAGCTTGAGCAGGCCCGTGCGCGAGTGGAAATCCTTCTTGTGCATCTTGAAGTGATCGGCCAGCCCTTCAATGCGGGCGGTGAGCAGAGCAACCTGCACTTCGGGAGAACCAGTGTCGCCTTCGTGCTTGGCGTGGGCGGCAATGACGGCCTGCTTTTCAACGGTATCCATAACCACAGCAATAACCTCCTGTCCCTGAAAGACATTTTCAGGGGGTAGATGGGGCAAACAACCCCCGCAACATGGCCCAGACGGGCCGTCCTTCCTGTTCGCAGGCTTCAACCAGGGCCAGAGGCTCCTCTGCCGCGTTCACCATAAGTGCGCGCCTCCCCGCTCGGAATTCACCGAATTCCGGACGGTGGAGCAAGGTCTTGCCGTTACGTTGCGCTGCTTCTTCAACCGGATTCACCGTATACACGGGCCAGTCGGGCAACGCGGCAGACAAGGGCAATACTTTACCGGGCAGAGCCTCCGGCTCGGCGAGCACCGCATCCAGCGAATAGGCGGCGTCCAGTCCGAACGGGTGGCTGTACAACCGGGTCAGCTCCGTAAGCATGGCTCCGCACCCCAAGCGCATCCCCAAGCTGTGGGCCAGGGACCGTATGTAGGAACCGGAACTGCAAGCGACCCGGAAACGCACGTCCGGAAGCTTCACCCATTGAAGCTCGGCGTGCGAAACATGTATGGCTTTTCTTTTTTCGGGAACTTCCTTCCCCGCGCGCGCCAGCCGGTACAGGGGCTGCCCCTGATGCTTGGCGGCGGAATAGGGAGGAACAGGCTGTTCCGTCACTTCCAGCCAGGCCGTTACCTCGCGGCGCACGGCGTCTTCAAGCGTACGCGCCGCCTCACTGCCAGAGGAGGGAACAGGGCGCTCTTCAAGCACCTGCCCGTCAGCATCCCAGGTATCGGTCACAAAACCGAGACGCGCGACGCCTTCGTAGCGCTTTTCCCCTCCCTCAAGGAGGTAACCGGAAAGTTTGGTGGCGTGGCCCATCAGAACAATAAGCACACCCGTAGCCATGGGATCAAGCGTGCCGGCATGGCCGATCTTCTTCTGCCCCAAACGCTTAATGCGCGCCACGCATTGCGCGGAGCTCATGCCCCCGGGCTTGTTGATGATCAGAATTCCATGCAGTTGTTCCATGTGAGGCTCTGTTAATAACCACAAAAGCTCTTCCCGTCCAGTAAAAAGGATGAGCCAGACAACAGATGCGCAACGGCGCGGAATTTCGGCAATGCCCTATTCGGTGCGGCCCGGAATGTAATCCTTCACTTCCACCAGTTCCCGCCCGCCGGAAAAGACGGCGCTCTCCCACGAGGCTGATGCGTTCTGCATGAACTGCGCGGCTTCAGCCCTGCCCTGTTCCTCTTTGTCCAGGTATTGATTCAATGCGTCGTCCAGCACGGATTCCGCATCAAACCCGCTTTCCTGCACGTACGTGAGCAGGCGTTTACGCGTTTCCGGGGTCAGCGGCCCCGCTTCAGACAACCAGGATACATCGGGCATGAAAAACTCCGCAGGTCTGCCGGAAGCGTATTGTTCCGGCAGGAGGTAAAATTGGACAGGAGGCTGCTGACTTTTTCAGCAGTCTGGAAATCCCTCGAAGAGGGATTTCCAGACTGGGGATATTACAGTGCCACGGCCCGGAAGGTCGCCACAACCTTGCCGCCCTTGCGCAGAGAAAGTTCTTCGCCGTCGATCACCCAGCCATCGGCCGCATTGAGGGCTTCCATAAAAGACTGGGCCTGCTTCATGGTGGCATCGTCACACATCATCAGCGTGCCGCCACCAAGCTGGAAAGAAAGCTTGCCGTCCTTTTGCTCCCATCCCATGAAGAAGCCGTTGCAACCGTCGGAACCGTTGGCCTTGCCTTCCTCATGCAGCACCATATGCGCTTCACGCTGGCCTTCGGCCGCCTTTACGGGCTTACCGTCCAGCGTCGCCAGCTTCCAGTAGGTTTCCGTCAACGCCGCAGTGGGGCGAGTGTCGGAAGGAGGGCACAACGCCTCGCCTTCCGGCGCGCTGACACGATTCAAACGCACGGTGGGAGATTCGGAAAGCTTTACTTCCACCGCCGTGGGCGTGGAAAACAGCGCGCCCTCACGGGTAAGGATCGCGGCAGAAAGTTTTGCGCTCTCCACATGTTCCGCGCGGGAAGCGAGGTAGTGAATACGAAACGGCATGGGAATGCTTCCCTTCCGCTGCTGGAGCACGGAAGATATTATCTTGCCCGAATCCAGGGTCAGAGCCGCGCTGACCATTACCTCCGGCGGCAGAGCCATACGTTCAAAATAGGTCAGCTTGCCCTCAAAACGTTTCACCGTACCTGCCGGGGCCTTGCTCCAGCGCCATTCTCTGCCGTCTTCTCCGCGCACGGCGAGCGTGGTGGAACTCAAGTCCACAATATCCATGCGCGCCTGATCCACAGGAGCGCAAGGAGAACACATGGAACGAAAGACAATGGTGTCGCCTTCCCGGCTCCAGCTCAGGCCGAAGCGGCCCGCCGTGCCCTCATCAGGCGCAAGAATGGCAAAACTGCCATCCGCATCAAGGCAGAGAACCGCGCCGCTTTCATCCAGCCAGTCTCCGGCAGGAGAAAGAGGGGCGGCCTGTCCGGGCTGGGCGCAAAGACCAAGAGCAAGGCAGCACAGGGCCGCAAGAAACGTATGACGCATATTGAGCGCTCCTTGATTGTTTGACTGGGGAAAAATGCGGTCTTTCCACAGTTCTCCGCCCGCGCCCGGCGTCGGAAAAAACCGACGAAACAACAATCCACAGGCATGGGCAAACAATGGCAGGATGCCAGATTAACGCAGCGAGGGCAATTTCGTGATAGGGCTGCTTCTGCCGGGCCAGAGGGACTCATACCGCTGCTGTCTTTATCCATACGACTCGCGCGCCCCCCAACCTGATACGAAACAAAATTCCGGCATTTTTCATGCCGGAATTCGTAACTTTTTCAAATAAAAGTCTTTGAAAAGAGGGGTGCGGGGAGGAAAACTTTCTTCAGAAAGTTTTCCTCCCCGCAAAAAAATAACTTCCCCTACGCCAGCGCCGTCAGGTCGTATTCTCCGGTTTCAGTGATTTCCGCCCGCACCACTTTGCCCGGTTCCACACCGGGGCCGCTCACATAGGTCACACCGTCCACCTCGGGAGCCTGAAACCAGGCCCGCCCGATATGCAGGCCGGGCCACTCGCCGTGCGGGGCGTCCACCAGAATGTCGAGGTTTTCCCCTTCATAGGCGCTCAGAATGTCTTCGCTGATGTCCCGCTGCAAATCCATAATTTCGTCCCGGCGCTCCCGGCGCAACTTCTCCGGCACCTGATCGGGCATGGCGGCGGCGGGAGTGCCCTCCTCCGCCTCATACGCAAACACGCCGAGATGATGAAAACAGTTACGCTCCACAAATTCAACCAGTTTGCCGAAATTCGCATCCGTTTCACCGGGAAAGCCCGTGATCAGCGTGGTGCGCAAAGCCGCATCCGGGAAATGCCGGCGGATACGATCCACCACAATCTGCGGATCGCGCGCAAAGGGGCGGCCCATGCGGGCCAGAACGTCGGAATCGGCGTGTTGGAGCGGCATGTCAAAATAGGGTATAAAAGGCTTGCCCGCAGAGGCCAGAAAAGCCAGCAGCTCATCGGTCAGCCCGGCGGGGTACAGGTACATGAGGCGCAGGCGTTCCAGGCCGGACAGGGGCAGCAGACGCTCCAGCAGCGGGCGCAAATCGCCCTTGCCGCCGGCCAGTTCCGAACCCCAGGCGGTGACGTCCTGCGCCACCAGCACGATTTCCTTCACGCCCTGATCGAGAAGAGCGCGGGCTTCCGTTTCCAGACCTTCCGCCGGGGCGGAAATATGAGATCCACGTATGGAAGGAATGGTACAGAAGGAACAGCGGTGGCGGCATCCCTCACCGATTTTCAGCCACGCATAGGACGGCCCGGTGCTGAGCAGGCGGCCCGGCTCGGGGTTTTTCAGCTTCAGCGCATCGGCCAGCATGGCGGGCCAGGCATCCACATCGGAGGCATGCAGCCACAAGTCCACTTCCGGGATTTCTTTTGCCAGTTCAGCCACGCCATAACGGCCGGGCAGGCAACCGCCCACAGCAAAAAGAGGACGTTCCGGCAGGTCTTCCAAATCCGCCGCCATCTGTACGATGGTCTGCACGGATTCCTCAACCGCCGGGCCAATAAAGGCGCACGTGTTGATAAACACCAGATCCGCATCCTCAGGCTCGGCCACGGTCACAATGGGCTCGCCAAGAGAAGGATTGCCCAGCGAACCCAGCAGACGTTCTGTATCCACCCGGTTTTTAGGGCAACCGAGGCTTTGGGAATAGATGCGCAGCATATGAACTCCCGAACTTCCCCGCAGGCGGGGAGCAGGCTGAAGGAACACGGAGGCACGGTTGCCAGCAAAAAGCCTCCGCGCTATCTTTACAGATTGCGAGCTGTTCAAGTCATGCTCCATGCCGGAACGCTCCAGTTTTCTCTGCCACGAACGATCTCTTTCCGCAAGGAGAAAGCATGCCTGTTTCCCCCCATCCGTCCGTCCAATCCTCTGCCCAACCCGAAGTGCAGCCTCTGATTCTGGCCACACGCAACCCCGGCAAGGTGCGCGAACTTGCGGACGCACTGCGCCGTTTCGGTTTTGACGTGCGCCCCCTGCCCGGGGACTTTCCGGAAATCGAAGAAACGGGAAGCACTTTTGAGGAAAACGCCCTGCTTAAAGCCCATGCCGTGGCTGATACATTGGGCCTGCCCGCTCTGGCCGACGATTCCGGCCTGGAAGTGGACGCTCTGGACGGCGCTCCGGGTGTGTATTCCGCCCGCTACGGCCTCGATATTCCCGCGTTGCCCGGCGAGGATGACGACGCGCGCAACAACCGCAAGCTGCTGGCCGCGCTCGCGGGCGTTCCCCATCCGCGAACCGGCCGTTTCCGCTGCTGCATGGCTCTGGCGCGGCCGGACAAGCCGGATCTCGTCGTACATGGGGTATGGGAAGGCCACATTGCCGATGCCCCTTCGGGCGATAATGGTTTTGGCTACGATCCTCTGTTTTTTGACCCTGAACTGGGGCGCATCTCCGCCGAACTGACGCGGGAGGAAAAAAACTCACGCAGTCACCGGGGCAAGGCCCTGCGACGGCTGCTCCAGACCCTGGAGGGCGAGCAGGCTCAGGCTCAGAATGATGATAAACCGGGGCTCTGCCCCGCACCCCGCCGGGGGAGCTAATCTCCCCCGGACTCCCATAATTATAACATAGTGTAATAATTTGGGGGAGGGTGCCCCGGCTTGATCTGCCAGACGGGCTAGCCTACACTTGCGTCAAATTACCGGAGACAATATATGCAGATCCGTTGCCCTGATTGCCAGCTTGAACGCGATATAGACCTGACCCGCATCCCGGCCAGCGCCACTGTGGCGACGTGCCCGCGTTGCGGTCGGCGCTTTCATTTTCGTAAACAATTCACTGAAGTCCCCCCGGAACAGGAAGAAAATCTCCAGGCGGGACAACCGAAACCGGACGCGCCCGATGCTCCGGACCCTGCCGCCTCCCATGACGACGTAAACGGCAAGAGCGCCGGAAGCGCCCCTGTGAACCAGACCGAACATGACATGCCCGCGTCTGGCGCGGCTGCACGCGAAAAAAATAACCTTGAAGCGGAAAGAAATCAGACACAAGACCATACCCTTGCGGAAACGCCTGGCGTGCCGTGGGAACATCCCGAGAGCTTCGGCTTTTTCGGGAGTTTTTATCACACGCTGCTACGCGTGCTTTTCCGCGCGCCGGATTTCTTCCGCAACATGGGGCGCGACGTGCCCATGGGCAAGGCCGTGATTTTCTTCGTCCTCATGCGCTTTCTGGAAGCTGTGGCGGTTCGCTTCTGGTCGCAGGACATGCTGCGTCAGGTGACGGAAACCTCGCCCAATCCTGAGGCCATTGAACTTGCCAACCAGCTCATGCATGACATGAGCACGCCCATGTTCCTGCTGGCCACACCCTTTACCGCCGTATTCCAGCTCTTTTTTCTGGCCGCGCTCTACAGCCTGATGATCCGTCTGGCCCAGCCGGACAAGGCTGACTTTGGCGTAGTCACCAGAGTGCTGGCTTACAGCGCCGCACCGTGCGTGTTTTCCCTCGTGCCTTTTGTGGGCAGTGTTGTGGCGTCCATATGGTACGTGGCCGTCAGCTTCGTGGGCTGCAAGTATGCGCTCGGCCTCAGCTGGGGCAAGACGGCCCTGGCTCTGGCCCCGTTGTTCATCCTCGGCGTGGCCGTACTGATCCAGGTGTCGCTGCTCATGCGGTCAATGCTTTGACGCTGACGCGTCTCTCTCCTTTATAAGGATAACGCCCCGCTCCGAAAATCCATGCACTGCCGGTTTCGGCCCTGTTCTTGCATAGTGTTCCGGACCGGGGCGCAAAGGCATTTTCCGCGCGGAACTGCCTCGGGAGATTTTCAAGGAGTCCAGTCATGACGCATTTCGGCAGGGCGAATTTCATCCGGATGCACGTTCTGTGGGCGCTGTTCCCGCTCTTTTTCGTTTCAGCGCTATCCGCCTGCGCACCGTCCCCGGACGGGAGAGCACGCCTCGATCTGGCCTCGCAACCACAAATCTTCAGCAATGAAGACGGTTACTACGCGGGCATCAAGGTCATGGTTCATCCCAATGCCAACCTGACGCACAAGCCCACGGCACTGTTCGTGCCGCTGGGCCTGACTCAGGATCTGCGCAGTGCCTACGCCGTGTCGGAAGGAGTTTCCCGCCAGGTCTGGCAGAGCATGCTGAAGGAAGAAACGTTTTCCACCCTTGAGCTCGCGGACATGCGCCCGCCCTACCAGGCAGACATGGCTCTGCCGCTGGCCCGGCAGATGGGGGCGGAACTGCTGGTCGGCGGCTACATCACCTATTACATCGACGGCGGCACCACCGGAGATTCCAAGATTTCACTCCAGCTTGAGATCTACGATGTGAAAACGGGCATGATGCTGTGGAGCATGGCCCATGCGGGCATGATGCCCTACCAGCCCCCGCGCGACTTCATCGTGCTGGAGGTAAAGCAACGCATGCCTGTCGACCCCATGGGCACGCTGATCTCTTCCGTTTCCGGCGATATGGCGCGCCTGCTGCACATGTGGACCGCGCCGGAAGAATGCCCCACGCCCTCCACCCGGCGCTCATCCGGCGGAAAATCGGCCTTCGGCAGGTTTTAGAGCTTTTCAACTTTGAAATGCTCATGGAGCCGGGTAATGCGAGGCTCATCTCTGCTCTTTTTATCCGTCTGCCCTGCCTTCCCCCCCAGGGCGGGAGCATTATAGTACGCCGCCCTGGGGCGTCCATGAACGCGAAGCGAGCATTGACGCTCCAAAACGGCGAGTGGGTCGCGGCTTTGCCGCGCCGTAAAGCGAGCCATTTTCGGGTAGTTATGAGAAAGATCCGTTGTAACTACGCGCTTTTATTGTACTGCAAATTTTAATGCGCTCACCCTGCCTTACCCCCACAGGATATTGCCCAGCATAGGGCCGGAAAACAGGGAATCCTCCGGTGAAAGTGCAGGGGTTTGCAGCAGTTCTCCGACCTTGTCGATCCATTCCGCGCAGTGCGTCGCGAACAGATTGAGGGCGTTGACTGTTTCCCGCCCGTCCAGACGGGCCGCATCGAGCGCCAGAGAATACGCGAGAACGCGCGTCGGCCCGTGCAGGCCGATATGCCCGCCCGCCGTGCCCGCGCCCATGAACCCGGCCTCCAGTATCGTTTCGTACAGGGCGGGCGGCACAGTATCCGGCAATTTTCCCAGGCTGGCGTACAGATAAAGCCGGTCACGGGCTTCATTATATTCCACATTGACGGCCACCCCGGCCACGTGCACAAGGGCATAACCTTCCGCATCCAGAGCGACGGGAGAAAGGCCACTGCCGGACAGTGCCTTGTTCAGCATAGCTTCCATAGTTGAACGGGACATGTTGTTTCCTTGAAAGAGGAGTTACAAAAAGAATTTCACCGGGGCCGACACCTTGTCAATACATCAAGCATACTCGCTCTACGCGGCGGGCCTGCGCAAATCGATATTGATGCAGTCCGTATTCAGCATGGTATTGGCTCGCACAAGCTTTATGCCTCCCACGCCGGGCGAATAGGATTTGGAAATGGGCGCAGGCCGGTTGAGGCGCACGCTGAGGCGGGTGGGTTCATAGGACTCCCGCGAAGCCAGACGGTCATGGATGGCCTTCAGAATTTCCTCCTGCTTGTCCACTCCGGCGTGGCGGGCTTCAACAAAGCGACTGCGCAGCTCTTCCAGCAAGCCGGGCTTGAGGTCATAATGCGCCACCACGCGCGCGGTGGGCGGAGCCTTCTTCAAGGCGCGCTGCACGCTGTCAAGCAAGGCCGGTTCGCTCGAAATACGGGTGCGTACCTCTTCGGGCAACAGAGAATCAAGACGATGCAACACATGCTCATCACCCCTGGCACATTCCAACTCCATGCAGGTATCAGGCATAAGCCCCTTTGATCCGGTAGATACCTTGAAGCGCTGGAGCATGTCGAAACTGAAACCCGCACTGCGGGCAAGCGGATTGATATTGCTCATGGTGTGTTTTTCGGCATTCATGACCCCCGTGGTCACTGCCAGCCCCACACGCGCAGTGCCCGCGCGTTCAAAAACGGCTGTCTCGCCGTGAGTGTTTTCTTCCAGCGTCTGATTCACCTTGCCTGAAAAGGCAAGTGAAGCCGTGCCGCTTATCGTCGCGCTCTGGGAGGCGGAGAGCTTCTGCGCAAAAAGAGTATGGGTTAAAGCCAGCGACGCGTTGCCTGAAATTTCACTGCCGTTGATGAAACGGATCTGAGCGGCTCTCAGCCACAGAGAGCGGTTGCGCGCCTTGTCGGCAAGGCCCGATTCCGAATCCATAAACGCGTCCAGAAAGGCCCGGCAATCTTCCATGCCGGAAAAACGCAACGCCACCCCCTGTGAATGGTCACCGCCCACGCCCGCGCCTGCCTTGGCAGAAAAACCATGCGGCAGGGAAATACCCAGGCCCACGGCCACATTGACGGCTGTGCGCCCCTTGAGCAACACCTGATATGCGCCGTTGCCCAGGTTGACGACAGCCAGACTGTTACCGTGCAGAACTTCCAGTTTTGCGGTCAGCGGACTGCTCAGGTTGGCCTTGGCCACCAGTTTGGAATCCGTGACGGAAAACACTGTCCCCGAATCCAGCACCACACCGCGCGTTCTGTCATACACGAAGCCCTGCCCCGGACGCGCCACTCCGGCCATCAGACCGCGCACCCCTTCCTTGCGAAACGCTTCGTGCAGCACCTCCCCGCCTGAAGTAATCCGGGAAGCCTCCCGGCGCGCGGCAAGGCGGCTTTTGCCATCGTCCCGCAACTCTTTGGCCTTTTCTCCCAAGGCCGTCTTGCCCGCAAGACTCAAGCCGACTTTTTTGCTTTCCTGGCGCAGACGGGCCATGTTGATGCTGCCCTTCGCCGTGGTCATGTTGCCGAGCACCATGGGCACAAGTCCCTTCATAATGCCCTGATCCGCATCCAACCCCCAGTCTTTGAGCTGGCCCTTGATCGCATCGAATGTAGCCGGGTTCCGTACGTTGAACATGGCTGCATCCGCGCCGCCGTCCAGAAAACTCTTGAGCATGGCCGCCACCACCGTGGTTTCCAGCCGCCGGATAATATCCGCGCCAAACACCCTTTCAGCCTTGCCCGCCAAGGAAAAAACCTTTTGCTGCTGTTGTTCAAAAGCGTACAGATCATCCCGAATGGCCTTCTGATCCTCCTTGGCGTCGCCGTCTGCGAAGTACAGCACGGCTTTCGCCCGGGGCAACAGCGTGGGCAGAACCTTCTCAATGAACGCTTCCGGAGCCGGAAGCCCTCCTCCCACTGCCTTCGCCGTATGCCGCATGGTGCGGGAATCCACATCGGCAAGCCGGGCCAACAGATTGTCGCGCTCCTCAACAAGCGTGTGCCCTGTGGCATTAAGCACTGTCAGATCCGTGTTGTCTCCATCAAGCTTGTGCAGAATTTCAGCCAGTCTGACCACATCCCGGCATACTGCATCACGTTCCCGGCTCTGGTGCGGCCAGGCGAACTTGAGCAGCGCCTTTTCAGCCTTGGCTTCCTGCCGCGCATCGCGGCGTTCCGCATTTTTTGCGCGCAGTTCAAGGCATTCTTTTACCGCTTTGGCAAAATCACTCAATGTTTTCGCGCTGGTAATGAAGCGCCCCCGTTTGCCGCGCAGGCCATGCAGCGTCGCGGCCCGCTCATTGAGGGCATCTTGCAGGGTTCGCTGAATCTCTTCGCCGTCAACGCCGTCCGCGCTGTTTCCCTTCAATTTTTGCGCCTGCTCCAGCATGGCTGCATCAATCTTGTCATAGTCGAGTTCCAGTCCTGCTTCATTGAGATCCAAACGCTCGTTGACATCGATCAGGCCGGTGAGATTAACGATATGCTTGTCCAGTACCTCGCGGGCCAAAAATTCCGGGTTGGTCTGGTACATGGCGTGAATGTGCCGCTCACTGCTACGGTGCGTGGCCATGGACGCCGTGTTCGCCACCAGCTTGCCCGCCCTGTCCAGAGTAGCCGCGCCCTTCAGCCCCTTGTTGAAGCGCTCCCCTGCTTCGATCAACCGCGCCGCTGCGCCTGCTTCCGTATCCGGGTCTTCCAATCTGGCGGCAATGTCCGACGCGTAGTCAATCGTTTCGGAGTCCAGGCCGAGCGTTGCGCACCATGCCCTAAAATCATCGATCTGAAGCGGATCGTGATCCGCCCTCACGTCATTTGCGCCGTTTAAAAGACCGTAACTTCCCGCCGCCGCCTGGAGCAGTGCCACGTGTGCAATGTGATAATTGAGATCGGGAATATCCACCTTGCCGCGATCGCCCAAAGCTTTCACCAGATCAGGCGTCAGCAGGAACGAGCGGGCCGACACGCCGCCCGCAGCACGTTCGATTACGCCAGTACGTCCATTCCCCTGCCCGCGCGCGCCGGGGATACGCACCGCATCAAGAATATCCCGCTGGATGACATGCAGGGATTGCACCAGTTCGTGCTGATAGACCACGCCATCCCTGTTCTCCGGGCTTGCCACAGCCTGTTTGAGCAACAACGCCGTATCGGCCCGCTCGGGGTAGGCTCCCTGAAACAACATATCCACAAATTGCAGACGGGTAGCATCAGGGCCTTCCGCCATGCCCTTCAGGACGATTTCCAGAAAAGCGGATCGCGCAGATTCCCCTCCGGGGATATCGCGCAGGCAATCAGCCAGCGCCCGCCCCATCTCCGTCACCTCCAGGCCCGCTTCCAGACACAACTTGCCCGTACCGCGCAAATCTTCTGGAGAAAGCCCGGCAAACGCGTCGTTGTGCAGGGCGAATTCCGCCAAACTCGCCTCCAGCGTCTGGCACAGGGCCTCTTCCAGCGCCCGTACGTCACACGATCGGACATAGCCCCGTTGTTCCAGTATATCCGCAGCATTCAGAGCTTCAGAAAGTTCCGGGGAATTGACCAGTGCTGAAGCCGCAGCCTGTTCTCTCATCTGAAGCATCATGCCGCGCAGCGTGGTATTCAGCCTGGAAGCGCGTTCTTCCAGAGGCAAGGCCGCCGTATCGGCAAGCACGTTGAGTCCCTCTTCCAGTTTCATTCGACTGGACACGGCGCGCCCTGCCTGAAAAATCTTTTCATCCAGCGCCACGCGTACCGGAAGAGATGCCACTGACGTACCGGGCAGGGCATCACGCATACGCTCCATACGGGCAAGGGCAGCCTTCATGTCCTCCAGCTTCGCGTCATCAGACAACACCGCTTCTCCAGGCCGGAAAGATTCCAGCTCCTTCAGCAATTCATCGGAAACAAGCACTTCCTGTGTTGTGTCTCCTGCAAGGTCAGCATGAATTTCCCCGTCTTCCAGCACGAGCGCGCCATCCCCGGAGACTTCTGCCGCTTTCGCATTATTCGTACTCTGAAATTCTTCCTTCTCGACACGTTGCGCGGAACTTGCCTGCATTCCGGCCACATGCGTATTCCGCGCCTGCTCCATAAGCGCACGCATATCGTCGGTCACGTCCTGCGGGTTATCGGCTGCAAGTTTTTCCAGTTGCTTCAGTGCGCCATCCACCTGAGTCCCGGCCGCTTGTCCGGCCATTTGTCCAGACTGCCCAAGGGCTTTTTCCAGCTGGTGGCACGCGCCGAGCAGCAAGGTCTCTTCATTGCGCTGCTTCAGGGTTTCAATCGGAGGCAAATCCTGCGGGAAAGGCGGCTCGATATCCGTCCGGGCAATGGCGTCTTCAAACAGCACTGCTTCGCCCAAAACTTCCTGCGCAGCATGGGCCAGTGCATTCTCTGCCTCATTGTGCTGAACTTCGACATTCGACACCGCGGAAAAAGCGGCGGCTTGAAGAGGAAACTGACTGGCAATATCAAGAGACATAGCGCTCTCCAGCAATAAAGGACATACCCAGAAAACTTTGCTGTTTTTTATCGTAACACACGATTGCCTGTCCATCTCCTTTGCGGCAAACTTTTCTTCCTCATTGACAGCATCCCGCACTTCCTCTATATTAAACGGATACACGTCATGTGTTTCAACATCTGACGATAAACCCCGCATTCGCGGAGACCACGCCGCCAACCGTTTGTTTTGTAAAAAACTTCCGGGGAGAAAGGCACAGGAATCAGTCAGTCAGCGGCGTAAAACGCTGTGTTCCAGACCTGATTTCCGGGGTTGTCAACAGTTGAAAACGTATGCCGCGTGTTCCCGGGCGCTTAGCTCAGCTGGCAGAGCGTCGCCTTTACACGGCGAATGCCGGGGGTTCGAGCCCCTCAGCGCCCACCATAAAGCATCAAGGGGTTATGGATGTCATCCATAACCCCTTTACATTTCCACCCCGGATTACCAGAAAGAACAAGGCCCGCGCCCGCCCCGGCGGGGATACAATTAATTTTTTACGCAAAGAAGCTCCATGACCGCATCATTTGAAGACCTCGGCCTGTCCCCTGACCTCCTGAAATCCATTGAAGACATGGGGTTTGAAGAACCCTCCCCGATTCAGGTTCTGGCCGTCCCCCCGCTGCTGGCGGGCAAGGACGTGATGGGGCAGGCGCAGACCGGAACCGGCAAAACCGCCGCGTTCGGCCTGCCCATTCTGGAAAAAGCCGTGCCCGGCAAGGGCATTCAGGCCATTGTGCTGTGCCCCACGCGTGAACTGGCCATTCAGGTTGCCGAAGAAATGGCAAAGTTGGCCGCACACAAGCGGAATCTGACCATTCTGCCCATCTACGGCGGACAGCCCATTGAGCGGCAGTTCCGGGCGCTGTCCAAGGGCGCTCAGGTCGTCGTCGGCACGCCGGGGCGAGTCATCGACCATTTGCAGCGCGGCACCCTGCGCCTCACTGACGTTTCCATCGCCGTGCTGGACGAAGCCGACGAAATGCTGGACATGGGCTTTCGCGACGATATTGAGGCCATTCTGGAACAAACTCCGGAAAACTGCCAGCGGGTCATGTTCTCCGCCACCATGCGTGCTCCCATTCTGGAATTGGGCAAGCGTTTTCTGCATAACCCGGAAATGCTGACCATCACCCACAAGATGCTCACCGTTCCCGCCATTGAGCAGATCTACTACGAAGTGCGCCCCTACCAGAAAATGGATGCCCTGTGCCGGGTGCTGGATTCACAGGGCTTTCGCAAGGCGCTGGTCTTTTGCTCGACCAAGCGCAGTGTGGATGAAGTGACCGCCCACCTGCAAGGGCGCGGCTACCAGTCAGACGGCCTGCACGGCAACCTGGCCCAGCCCCAGCGGGATCGGGTCATGAACCGCTTCCGGACCGGGGGCATTGAAATCCTGGTCGCCACGGACGTGGCCGCGCGCGGCATTGACGTGGACGACGTGGACGCGGTGATCAACTACGACATCCCCCACGACGTGGAAAGCTATGTGCACCGTATCGGGCGCACCGGGCGGGCGGGACGCGAAGGCAGGGCCTTCACCTTCGTCACCATGCGCGAGAATTACAAACTGCGCGACATTATCCGCTATACCAAGGCCCATATCACCCAGGGCACCCTGCCCACCCTGCGCGACGTCGCCAATATCCGCACTTCCAGGCTTCTGGAAGAAGTGCGCCAGACGCTGGAAGAAGGCACGCTGGAACGCTGGCTGACTCTGGTGGAAGAATTTCTGACCGAGCAGTTTCCGGATGGTGGAGCCACCAGCCGGGACATGGCCGCTGCCATGCTCAAGCTGCTGATGCTGCGGGATTTTGGCGCGCAGGACAACACCGCGTCCAAGGATGACTGGGCGGTGCAGGCCGCATCGGCACAAGCGAGAGACGCCCGGCGGCCGGACAGAAATAGCGACCGAAACTTCGACGGAGGGAGGGACCGCAGAAACGGACCGAGGGAACAACGGCCGCGCGCGGATATCCCCATGACCAGACTCCAGCTCAATGTAGGCCACATGCACCGGGTCACGCCCCGCGAGCTGGTCGGAGCCATAGCCGGAGAGTGCGGCATACCGGGTCGCTGCATCGGAGCCATTGACATTCAGGAACGTTCTTGTGTGGTGGGCATCGCCGAAGAAATGGCCGACGACGTACTGGCCGTGCTCAACTCCCGCGTGTTCATCTGCGGAAC
>JAEXGX010000342.1 GCA_023450535.1 Pseudomonadota bacterium
GAAAAGAGGCTTTTTGCGCACGTTCACATTGTTTCAATCTACAGTCGCTCCATCCGGCGAAAGGAATTTTTGATAAAAAAGGTTCTACTTTACGACTTCAAACCCCTGCCCTTCAATGGCGGCGCTCATGGCTTCGGCGGAAGCTTCCCCCGTCCAGCTGGCCTTGCCGCCTTCCAGATCCACTGTTACCTGGCCCGCTCCGGGCACCTTTTCCATGGCTTCCGTCACTGATTTTTGGCAATGCGCGCAACGCATACCCTTGACACTCAATGTGGACATACTATTTCTCCTTGAGTAAAACGAAACCTGTTTTCAAATAAACTAGAGCTGACCGGGGCGCTTGGCAAGACCTCGCGAGGAAAAAATGGAGCAAAATTATGGACGAGCACACGCAAAGCATGCGTTTTCGTATTGACGGCATGAGCTGTGCGGCCTGCTCCGCGCGTTCGCAGAGGGCGCTTGGGGCCATGCCGGGAGTGGCGTCCGTTTCCGTGAATCTGGCCGGGGGCACGGCCTTGCTGGTTCCGGACGAGACGTATCTGTCCGAACAGGGCATCAGTACGGAAGAATTTATCCGGCAGGTGGAGGACAAGATCCGCTCTCTGGGGTTCACGCCCGCATATCTTCCGCCGGAGACCGACGAACACGACGCATGGGAAGAGGAACAGGCCCGCAGTGACGCCGCCCTTGCCCTGCGTCGCAAGCGTTTGGTTACAGAATTCGCGTTTGCCGTGCCGCTGGTGATCATTGCCATGGGGAGTCATTGGGGCATGCCTCTGCCTGGCTGGCTGGACCCGCATTCCTCCCCGCTCACGTTTGCTCTGGTGCAGCTTGTTCTGACCCTGCCCATAGTGTGGTCGGGACGTGATTTCTACCGCACGGGCATTCCCCTGTTACTGCGGGGTGCGCCGAACATGGACAGTCTGGTCGCCATGGGCACGGGTGCGGCTCTGCTGTACAGCCTGTGGAGCACGGCGGAAATCGCGCTGGCCGCGACGCCGGAGGCTGTGCATGCCGGAGTGATGGGTCTGTACTATGAATCGGCAGGCATGCTCATCGCGTTGATTTCTCTTGGCAAGTATCTGGAAGCCGTATCCAAGCGCCGCACTTCCGAGGCGATCAAGGGCCTGATGGATCTGACGCCTGAAAGTGTGTCCTTGCTGGATGAAAACGGCGAAAGCCGCGAAGTTCCGGTCAAGGCCGTGGTAGCGGGCGACCGGCTCCTTATCCGGCCGGGGTCGCGTATTCCCGTGGACGGCGTGGTGGCGGAAGGCTCTTCTTCCATTGATATGTCCAGCCTCACCGGGGAACCTGTGCCTGTGGAAGTGACGACGGGCGACGAGGTTGCGGCGGGCACCATGAACGTGAGCGGGGCTTTTGTCATGGAGGCCCGGCATGTGGGCGCGGACACCGTTTTGGCCCGTATCATCCGCCTGGTACGCGATGCGCAGGGTTCGCGTGCGCCCATCGCCGGTCTGGCGGATCGGGTGAGTCTGTATTTCGTCCCCGTGGTTATTGTACTGGCGACTCTGGCCGGGCTGGCCTGGTATACGCTCGGGGATCTGCCCTTTGGCGATGCCCTGCGCATTTTTGTGGCCGTGCTGGTGGTGGCCTGCCCCTGTGCGCTCGGGCTGGCCACGCCCATGTCGATCATGGTGGCCACGGGGCGTGGCGCGCAGTTGGGCGTGCTGATCAAGAGCGGCGCGGCACTGGAGACTGCCGGGCATCTCAACGCGCTGGTCTTTGACAAGACGGGTACGCTGACCGAAGGCGCGCCGCGCGTGGTGGGCATCCATCCCGCTGCGGCTGGTGCAGGGGACGGAACAAATCTTGATGAAAACGCCATGCTGCGCATGGCCGCCTCGTTGGAGGCTGTCTCCGAGCATCCTCTGGCCCGCGCTGTGCTGGAAGCCGCAAAGACGGCGGACGTATCGCCCCTGCCTGTGGATGATTTCAAGGCCGTGAGCGGGCGCGGCGTGCAAGGGTTGGTCGGGGACGGGCCTCTGCCGCATCGCGTGCTGTTGGGCAATGCCGCCATGTTGCGTGAGGGCGGCGTCGAACTGCCTGCGGATTTGGAAAACGGCCTGCTGGCGACGCTGGCCGACGAAGGACAGACGCCTTTGCTGCTGGCCGTGGACGGCAGGTTTGCGGGGGTTCTGGGGTTGGCTGATCCTTTGCGCGAGGAAAGCCCCCGTCTGGTGCGCGCCCTGAAGGAGCGCGGTATCAGAGTGATGCTGCTCAGCGGTGACAACTCCCGTACTGCCCGCGCTGTAGCGGCTCGTGCGGGCATTGATGAAGTTATTGCCGACGTGTTGCCCGACGGCAAGGACGCGGTGATCGCGGACATGCGTGCAAAGGGGTTGCGCGTCGGCATGGTGGGCGACGGCATCAACGACGCGCCTGCGCTGGCCCGCGCCGATGTGGGCATGGCTATGGGGTCGGGTATTGATGTCGCTATGGAGGCCGGAGACATGGTTCTGCTGCGCGGCCTGCCGGGCGTGCTTACCGCGCTGGATCTGAGCCGCGCCACGCTGGCGAATATCAAGCTCAGCCTGTTCTGGGCCTTTGCCTACAACGTTCTGCTGGTGCCCATCGCGGCAGGTGTGCTGCTGCTTTTCGGCGGGCCGGGTATGTCGCCCATGCTGGGGGGAGCGGCCATGGCCATGTCGTCGGTTTCCGTCGTGCTCAATGCCCTGCGCCTGCGCCGCGCGGGAACGGAAAATCCGCTTGCGGCGTGAAGTTCTTCCGCGTTTTCAGGAGACTGTGATCCGCCTTGCGAAACCTCGCAAGGCGGATCTTTTCGTGAGCAGAGGATGATGGTACATATTGTGATTCCAATACCATGCAAGAGAGGGAATATGTCCGACATTGTCATTCGTCATGCGACGCGGGCTGATGTGTCCGCGATTCTTGGTTTTATCAAGGATTTGGCCGAATATGAGCATATGAGCGATCAGGTGGTTGCCACGCCGGAACTGCTGGAGGAATGGGTTTTCGACAAGGGCAGGGCGGAAGTGCTGCTGGCGGAACTGGCGGGCAAGCCCGTGGGATTCGCCCTGTTTTTTCATAATTTTTCCACCTTTCTCGGGCGGGCCGGAATATATCTGGAAGATTTGTTCGTGCGTCCGGAGGCCAGAGGCCACGGCGCGGGCAAGGCTCTCTTGCGGGAACTGGCGCGTACTGCGCTGGAGCGCGGCTGTGGGCGGCTGGAATGGGCCTGTCTGGACTGGAATGCCCCGAGTATCGCCTTTTACAAGGCACAGGGATCTGTGCCCATGGAGGAATGGACGACTTACCGCCTGACGGGCGAGAGCCTGCGGCGCATGGCGGGAGAATAGCTTTTTCAGAGCAGTTTAGCATTGAGGTCATACATGGCCGGGGCACGATGTTCTGGCCCTCCGTAGTGCGGCGGGGGGGCAGGTTTACAGCGCGGCCCGAATCAACTACCAACAAGGGCATGTTTTACCACGTCGCCCTGCTTTCTCCTCCGTACTCCACTCTGACCTATGCCGAACCGGGTTGGCTGGAAGCCTCCCTGTGGCGGCCCGGTCTACGCGTGGCCGTGCCGCTGGGCAACGGCGCGGTGCGGGCTGGGATAATTCTGGATGCAACGGAGACGTCGGATCTGCCCGCCGGAGTCAGCGCCCGGCCTCTGGTCTGGCCGCTGGAGCGTCAGCCCCTGCTCGGTGAAGGCTATATCGACATGGCGGTTCAATTGGCGCGGCGTCAGTTCGTCACACCAGGCAACATCCTCGGAGCGATTTTACCGCAGGGCCTGCGCACGACCGGGCGTATCCGGGTGCGGGAGTTTGCTGCAGGCGGCAAGCCCCGCCTGCTTCAACTGCGGGAACTTCCCCGCCTCGGCGAAGAGCGGCTGAAGGAACTGGGTGCGGCTTTTCTGGAGGGCGGGGTGGAAGTACTGGCGCTCAAGGAGGACGCGGCCTCCGGCGAGGTATGCCGTCTGGAATGTGAGCCGCCCTGGAAAGTGCGTCCCAACGCCCTGCGCCAACGGGAAGTGCTGGATTATTTATGGGAGAAAGGCTGTATCTCCCGGCGGCGTTTGCGCGACGCGTTGCCTGAAAGCCCTGCCGCACTGGAGAGCCTGGTCAAGGCCGGACTGGTGCGCATCTGCCCTCAGGACGAGGGCGAGGCCGAAAGCGAAGAGGAAAAGGGGCAGGAAGCCCTGTTGCCGCCTCCACCTCCGCCCTATGAACTGACCGGAGAGCAGCAGGAAGCCGTGAACGCCTGCCGCGCGAAAATGGAAGCCGTGCGCGGTTCTTCTGGCGCTCTTTCCGGCAAGGGGCGTGCAGAGCTGCATCTTATTTACGGTGTGACCGGCAGCGGCAAGACGGCGGTGTATCTGGAGCTGGCACGCGCGTGCCTGGAACTGGGCCGCACGGCGCTGCTTCTCGCGCCGGAAGTCGCCCTTGCGCTCAAGCTGCGGCGTGACGCGGAGGCCCGCTTTCCCGGTTTGCCCGTGTTTCTGTTTCACGGGTATCAGAGCCCGGCCCGGCGGGAGAAAACCTTCCGCGAGCTGGCGGCGCGGCGCGAGCCGTGTGTGGTGGTGGGCACGCGTTCCGCGCTCTTTCTGCCCTTGCCGGAACTCGGCCTGATGGTGCTGGATGAAGAACACGATGCCTCGTTCAAGCAGGACGAGGGGCTGCACTACCAGGCCAAGGAAGTGGCCTGGTGCCGCGCGGCGCTGTCCGGCGCACTGTTGGTGTTCGGTTCGGCCACGCCCGACGTAAAAACTTTTTATGCCGCGAAACAGGGGATCTTTTCCCTGACGCGCCTCCCGCACCGGGTGGGCGGCGGCACATTGCCCGCCATTGAACTGGTGGATATCAGCCGCGATGCGCTGGATGGAGCGGGCGCAGGGCAGGGTCTGCTGGCTCCGGCCTCGCTGGAAGCCCTGCGTGAAACAGTGCGGCGCGGAGATCAGGCCGTAGTGTTGCTCAACCGCCGGGGCTATGCGCCGCTCATGTACTGTCTGGACTGCAAGACAGTGGCCCGTTGCCCGCATTGCGACATAGGCCTGACCTACCACAAGCGGCGCGAGCAACTGGTTTGTCACTACTGCGGTTTTACCCGTCCTTTCCCCTCTCCCTGCGCCAAGTGCGGCGGGTTGAATTATCTGCCCATGGGAGAGGGCACCGAGCGGCTGGAAGAGCGTTTGACCGGGGAGGAACTGGCCGCTGTTCTGCCGCCCGGGGGCCGAGTGCTGCGGCTGGATCGGGACAGTACCCGTCGCCCCGGTCGCATGGAGGAAATTCTGGCCGCCTTTGCCCGCAAGGAGGCGCAGGTGCTGGTGGGCACGCAGATGCTCTCCAAGGGGCATCATTTTCCGGACGTGACTCTGGCCCTGATCGCGGATGCGGATCTCGGACTCAATCTGCCGGATTACCGGGCCATGGAACGTACCTTCCAGTTGCTTTTGCAATCCGCCGGCCGGGCCGGGCGCGGAGAAAAACCGGGCCGGGTGCTGATCCAGACCCGCATGCCGAACCACGCCTGCTGGGAGTTTGTGAAGCGGGGCGATTACGAGGCCTTTTATGAACATGAAATAGGACTTCGCGAAAAGCGGCGTTATCCGCCCTTTGTCAAGCTGGCGCTGGTGCGGGCCTCCTTTCCCCTGGTGGAAGCGGGAGAAAAGAATGACGGGCAGGCCGCGCTGAACCGCTTCATGAGCGCACTCAAGGAAGAAGGCCGGGCGCAGGGGTTGACAATTATGGGGCCGATAGCTTCCCCGTTGGCCCGGCTTCAGGGGCGTCTGCGCTTTCAGGCGCTGATCAAGGCGGACGACTGGCAGAAGGTGCGGCAGGTCTACGGAAGCGCGTTGCGCAAGGCTTTCGGCAATGGAGCCGTGCCCAAGGATCTGCGCCTCAGCCTCGACCTCGACCCGGTGAATATGTTGTAGATCGTCAAATGGCGGCGACTTGGCTTTCTGAATATTTTCTCGGTAAAAGGCAAAATATTAAGTTTGAATAATAAAACTTTATTTTATATAAAGAACAAGTTTTTCATCCATTTTCTTCATCTTTTCTTCACCCCATCAAGGATTTCTCATGTCGGCCGAACCTGTTTCAGGCTTTGCGAATTCCGCTGCGCGTTCCGGCTCTTCTGTAAGCGTGCGGGAACTCGCCCTTCTCACTGTGCCACAACTTGGACTCATGCTCTGCCACATGGGCATGAGCATGACCGATGTCACTATTACCGGTCTTATTTCTCCGACGGCTCAGGCTTCGCTGGGCGTGGTGGGGCAGGTGTTCACCCTGCTCATGCTGGTGGCCTCGCTGGCCGGGAGCGGCTGTCTGG
>JAEXGX010000428.1 GCA_023450535.1 Pseudomonadota bacterium
CAGGAACACAGAGCACGGTCAGGCCGTCAGGCATCGCTCTCAGGATGCGGAGGCCACCCGCTCCGCCTGTTCGGCCTGTTCGGCAGCCTTGGCTTTAATCAGGTCATAGGCCCGTCTGGCCAACTGGGTGACTTCGGGCTTGGAAATCTGATCGTCCGCGCCTACGGAAATCCCCTTGTGCCGCAGTTTGTCGGTGATCAGCGACGAGAAGAGAATAACCGGCAGTTCGCGCAGCGCCGTATCCTCCTTCACACGCTTACAGAGGTTATGGCCGTCCATGCTGGGCATCTCGATATCCGACACCAGCACCTGCACATAGTCATGCACAGGACGTCCGTCCTCTTCGGCACGCCGCCGGATCTCGCACAGGCGCTCCCAGGCGGCGCGTCCGTTGGTCTCCGCCTCAACTTCAAAATTGGCCTTTTGCAGTAAATCCTTGAGCATTTCGCGGATCAGGGTGGAGTCATCGGCAACCAGGGCGCGGTAACGTTCCTCGCTCCCCCAGTCAATGGCAGTATCCAGGCGCAGCCCGAGGGCGGGGTTCAGTTTCGCCACCACATTTTCAAGATCCAGCAGGAAGATGATGCGGTTCTCCATCTTGACTACGCCGGTGATGTTGCTCTTGGACACCATGGCCACATATTTGCTGGGCGGTTCGACTTCTTCCCAACTGATGCGATGGATGCGATTGACTCCGGCCACCTGGAAGGCCGTAGTGACGCTGTTGAATTCCGTCACAATGACCTTGGGGGCTTCCCGATGTTCCAGCGGAGCCTTGCCCAACCAGAGGGAAAGATCCACCAGGGGAATAATATGGGAACGCAGGTTGAAGGCACCGAGCACGGACGGATCCTGAACTTCAGGCAGGCTGGTGATCTTGGGCATCTGGATGATTTCCAGCACCTTGGCCACGTTGACGCCATAATAGCCCCGATAGGGCTTGCCGCCTTCGCCGGGCTCGTCGAGAAAAAACTCGACGATTTCCAGTTCGTTAGTGCCGGATTCCAGCAAAATATTCGTCTGCGACATGTTGCCTCCGCGAGGTGTTCTCCAGCCTGTCTCTGCACTGTCATTCCAGCGCAGACTCACGTTCACGCGTATCCCGTCGGCGTCTGGAGCTTCTCGAACCGGCGCTTAACGCACAGCACACTTCTCCCGAACAGATGAGGGAGGAGCGCAACCTGCGGATGCCGGGCAATTTCAAAGGCACTTTGCTCGGCCCGAGGCTTAAGCTGAAGGCTTCGGCTACACGGTATCTTTCAAAAACCAGACAACCGCTTTTCAACAGCGTTAACAAGTCTTTTCGGCGTAGATGCGCCAGCCGTTAGGCCTATGACCGAAAATCCTGAAAATTTTTCAGCTTCCAGCTCTTCCGCCGTCTCCACCAGAAAGGTGGGCACCCGGCGCGCCGCCAGCTCCGCCAGTCTGCGGGTGTTGCCGCTACTGCGACCGCCCACCACTACCATGGCGTCCACCCGTTCCGCCAGCTCCAGCACTTCCTGCTGACGCTGGCGCGTGGCGTCACAAATAGTATCCAGCACCCGGACCTGTGTATCCATATGCTTATCCAGCTCAACACGCAAGGTCTCAAAGCGGCAGCGATCCTGGGTGGTCTGCGCGGCCAGAACGACATTTTCTTCCGGCTCCAGTTCCGCAAGGACTCGGATAAGTCCCTCCACATCGCCAAAGACGTGCCGTGCGCCGTGCGCATAAGAAAGCAGGCCCTTTACTTCGGGATGCTCCTCCTCTCCGTACAGCAGCAAGGGCAATCCTCCCGCTGTGGCCTCGGCAATGGCCAACTGGGCGGCCTTCACACGCGGGCAGGTCGCATCAATCACGATCGCGCCGTGTGCCCGCAACACGTCCTCCTCATCACGCGGCACCCCGTGCGCGCGGATCAGCACGGCCTGTCCGGATTGAGCCTCTTCCGGCGAACGCAGGCAGGACACCCCTTGTTCCGCATACTCCCCCAGAACTTGAGGGTTATGAATAATCTCGCCCAGCGTCGCCACTTTGCCGCGCGGGCGGGCATCCACCGCCTCGTCCAGTTTGCGCAGCGCCATGGCCACCCCCATACAGAATCCCGCCTTATGAGCGCGTAAAACCCGGAGCACTGTTCACCTCCCGCAATCAAAATGTCATTCTGCCCGCGCATGTCATTTTTTTCGCAGACGCCGCAACAAAGGGCCTGCTACAATGCGCAGATAGTCCGGCGCAAAAAAACGCGCCGCCAGCCCCCAGCCCAGCACAAAGGCAAGTCCGCTCGCTGTCAGCAGCGCAAACTGCCGGCCCAGCGGCGGCAATACGCCCTCCAGTCCGCCTGCTGCTCTCGCAGCCGCCCAGCCCAGCGCCATTCCGGGCAAACTCAGCGCAATACTGCGTATCGCGGTTTTTCCCACTCCATCAAACGCGCCCCAGCCCCAACGTCTACCTGCCACAAACATCAGTGCAGCAGCATACAGCGCAATGGAAGAGGAGGCCACGCAGGCCACCCCCATAGCCGCCAGCTCCCCGAGTGAGGGCAACAGCCAGATATATGCAGGCAGCGCGGCAAAAGTGGCCAGGGTGCCCACCACGGCAGGCGTCAGGGTATCCTGACGGGCATAGAAGGCACGGCCGGTGACCTGCTGCAAGGCCCAGAACGGCACGGCCAGCAACATAAGCCGCAGTAGAGGCGCGGCCTGCATCGTCTGCTCTGCGGAAAAGTGTCCTCCCTCGAAAATGAACCCGAGCACTTCCGGAGAAACCAGCAGCAGCCAAGCCGTCATGGGCACCACCACAATCATGGAACTGCGCAGGGCCGCGCCCAGCGTGCCGTCAAACTCGCTCCAGGCTTCTTTCGCTGCAAGGGAAGCCAGAAAAGGGAAAGACGCCACCCCCGCCGCCTGCGCTACCACCCCCACGGGCACCATCATGATTCGCCGGGCATAATTGAGCAGGCTTACTGCCCCTTCCCCGCCAAGGCTTCCGAAAATACGTACAAACTGCTCATCCAGCAC
>JAEXGX010000459.1 GCA_023450535.1 Pseudomonadota bacterium
GTCTGAGCGGTCTTTCTCTTGGCGGGGGTAAAGGTGGTTCTGATTTTGACCCCAAAGGCAAGTCCGAAGAGGAGATCATGCGTTTCTGCCAGGCCTTCATGACAGAGCTTGCCCGCTATATTGGGGCCACCAGTGATGTGCCCGCCGGTGACATCGGCGTAGGCGCGCGGGAAATCGGCTATATGTTCGGCCAGTACAAGCGTATGACCTCGAGTTTTGAAGGCGTGCTGACCGGCAAGGGGCTCAAGTGGGGCGGCTCTCTTGCCCGCAAGGAAGCAACCGGTTACGGCAGTGTCTATTTTGCCGAAAATATGCTCAAGGTCCGGGGCAAGAGTATTGAAGGCTGTACGGCGGCGGTTTCCGGATCCGGTAATGTGGCCATCTACACCATTGAAAAACTGTATGAACTCGGCGCCAAGCCTGTTACCTGCAGCGATTCGAAGGGGTGTATCTATCAGCCTGGCGGGATCAATCTGGAAGCGCTTAAGCAGGTCAAGGAACAGGAGCGCGCTTCTTTGTCCCGTTACGCCGAACTGTGTCCTGAGGCCAAATACGTAGCCGCGAAGGACTACGGAAAGAATTCTCATCCGGTATGGGAAGTTCCCTGCCAGCTTGCCTTTCCCAGCGCCACCCAGAACGAGGTGAGCGGCGAAGACGCGGCCAGTCTGATCAAGAACGGATGTATTCTGGTCTGCGAAGGCGCCAATATGCCTTCCACACCGGAAGCCGTCAGCGCCTTTCTCGACGCAGGGGTTGCCTTTGGCCCCGGCAAATGCGCCAACGCCGGGGGCGTGTCCACCAGCCAGCTTGAAATGGCCCAGAATGCCAGTATGCAGGCCTGGACCTTCAAAGAAGTTGACGCAAAGCTGCGGAACATCATGGCCAATATTTTCAGCGCTGCTCACAATACCGCCGATGAATTCGGCGTTCCCGGCAACTATGTGCTTGGCGGCAATATCGCGGGCTTCCGCAAGGTGGCCGATGCGATGATTGAACAGGGCGTAATGTAAATTTCGCCTTTAAAATGAACCTCTGGCGGCATCCCTCATCCGGGGGATGCCGCTTTTTGGTGTTAATTCTTGCCCGGCCTGTGTTTGGCGCGTATAAAAAAACGTGTGTTTGAAGGTTTTTTACCCTGAACCATCTTGTTTTCCGGAGTTTTCATGCACCACGCCGATCTCTGTTCCCTGCTGCTGCGCGCTCTGCGTTATGAACATTGGCTGCGTTTTTATTTTATGGCTGAGCCCGATGGAGCGGAAGGCGGGGCAGAACCCGATGCCGAACTGCGTGTGCCGGAGGAGTGGGTTGAGCTTGCGCGCCGGGAGGAGTCTGAATTCTTTCCCATGCTTGAAGCCTTGCAAGGGCGCCCCCTGTCTATGGAGGAATCGCGCGACGCGGTGTTCCGTCATGTCGCGTGCAGCCTGGGGCGCGACAGCGCCGACCCGGCGTTCGGGGAGGATATATTTGAGTTGGTCGCCGATCCGGAATTCCGGCGCGGACTGGACGCGTTTCATGGCTGGGTACAGGAAATAGCTGATGGCGAGGAAGAGGTGCCAAGCACCCATCCTTCCGGAGTGCCTCTGTTTCGGGAATGGGAGAATGCCTTCCGGGCCTGGGCCGCGCGGCAGGCCATTCAGCGGATAACGCCCATCACTCCGTATGCGGCCAAACCGGAAGAAGGCAAGCTGGAAAAGGGAAAGGATTATTGAGAAATGTCTGCGCCCTTGTCCGAACTGTTGGGGCTTTGCCATCTTACATTAGCGCAGACCTGCGCTCCGGGGGATTGCGTGCTGGACGCCACGGCGGGGCGTGGGCACGATGCCCTGTTTCTTGCTTCTCTGGTGGGGGAGACAGGTCTGGTTCTGGCCGTGGATCGACAGGAGGAAGCCCTGCGGGATACAGCGGCGTTGCTGTGTGAGCATGGACTGGAAGGCCGGGTGCGCCTCGCGCCGGGCGATCATGCGGAGATGGAATCGCTGTTGTCCCGGGAATTGCCTGCGGGGCGGGATTTGGCCGCAGTTGTATTCAATCTGGGTTTTCTGCCGGGCAGTGACAAGAGTGTGCGGACTTCAGCGGCCTCCACGCTGGCGGCGCTGAAAGCAGTATGGCCGAGGCTGCGGCGCGGAGGGTTGCTCTGTGTGCATGTCTATACCGGGCATGAAGGGGCGGAAGAGGAAGCAGCCACCGTGGAGGCCTGGGTGAGCGCGCTGGACTGGAAAAATGCCCGTGTGACGGCCTGTGGGCAGAGAAACAAGCCGTCGCGCCGGGAGACTCTGTATCTGGTGCGAAAAATATAGATATAAAGGAAAGGCTTCCCTGCGCGAGAATGCAAAAGGAGATCTCCATGAATACGATGGCGCGCAAACAAGAGCTGTTGGACGGACTTTTGGAGTTTTTTGTTGCCGAACGTCCCGGTACGGATCGCCCGTTTTCCTATGAGGAGGGACGGAATCTGCTCCGCGCACTGATGAATATTCGCGCACCGCGTCCGGTTCCCGAGCAGGTGCTGGCGCTTCAGGACGAGTTGTTGCGTCTGGAGCGGGAAGAAAAGGGAGTGGTGCGTGCAGCAAGTCTGCCCACGGCGGATCAGGCTCTGGCATGCCCCCTGCCGCACGCGGATCGCATGATCCTGTGGAAGGGCGACATCACCCGGCTGGATGCGGATGCCATTGTCAACGCCGCAAATTCCGCCATGATGGGCTGCTTTGTTCCGCTGCATAACTGTATCGACAACGTTATTCACAGCGCGGCAGGGCTGCACCTGCGTCAGGCCTGTCATGATATGATGCTGGCGGACTTTCCGGCAGGCGACTGGAAGGAGTCTACGGGAAGCGCCCGCGCCACAGAGGGCTTTAATCTGCCCTGCCATTATGTATTCCACAGTGTCGGCCCGATTATCAGTGGCCCTCTGACCGAAAAAGACCGGGCTCTGCTTGCTTCCTGCTATACAAGCTGCCTTGAGCTGGCAAAGAAAAAAGATTGCCGTTCTTTGGCCTTCTGCTGCATTTCCACCGGAGAATTTCATTTCCCTGGGGAGGAAGCAGCGCGTATTGCGATTTCCACGGTAACGAGCTGGCTGGACGCGCATCCGCGCCATGAAATCAAGGTTATCTTCAACGTATTTACGGAGCGGGATAATGATATCTATACGCGATATCTGTCCGGACGGCCTGCGTGACGGAACGGATATTCTCCGGAGCTGGCTGGATGAAGCAGTCTTTGTTCTGGTGGGCATGGGAGCGGGGTTTTCCGCTTCTGCCGGGCTGAATTATCTGGACGAGGATTTTTTCCGCGCGCATTACCCCGCGCACGTGGCCACGGGCATCCGCAACGTATGGGAAGGCGTGGTTCGCCATTGGGATCTCATGCCGGGGAAGGAAAGGGAATACTGGGGCTATTGGGCCAGACACATCAGTGTCATACGTCATGAGCCGCCCTGTCTGCCCGCGTATGCCGATCTGGCGGCTCTGATCCGGGATAAGGACTGGTTTGTTCTGTCCTCCAACGCTGACGGGCAGACCCATAAAATGGGTCTGGATGAAGCCCGGATCTTTACTCCGCAGGGGGACTACAGCCTGTTCCAGTGCTCCCTGCCCTGCAGGGAGGAAGTATGGGGCAACCGGGAGGAAGTGCGGCGTATGCTGGATCATATGCCTGATCCCCTGCATATACGGGAGGAAGATATCCCGCGCTGTCCGTATTGCGGACGGCTTGCCGTACCCAACCTGCGCAAGGATGACAGCTTTGTGGACAAGCTCCAGTTGGAGGGATACCCCCGTTACCGTACCTTTCTTGAGCGGGCGCTGGAAAGCCCCGAACGCCTTCTGTTGCTGGAACTTGGCGTTGGCTTCAATACCCCCGGCGTGATCCGCCTGCCTTTCGAGCAGATTGCGGAACGCTCGGGAGCGCGCCTGGCCCGTCTGAACCTGACCGATGCGGCGCTTCCCGGGCATCTTGGAGCAAAGGGTCTGAGTCTGGAGTGTGATGCCGCCGCCGTTTTGCGACGATTAAGGCATTAATTCCCCGGAAAACCGGGATCCGGAGGAAGATTGCGTTTTGCCGATTCGATCCGGGCCAGCTCATCGCAACGTTCGTTTTCCTGGTGTCCGGCATGCCCCTTGAGCCAGTGGAAAGAGACTTGGTGCTGCTTGAGCAAAGCGGCCATACGTTCCCACAGGTCGCGGTTTTTCACCGGTTTTTTTGCGGAGGTGATCCAGCCCTTGGCGATCCAGCCGTCCAGCCATTTGTCCCGTATGGCTTTTGAGACATATTGCGAGTCGGTATAGAGATCCACAGTGCAGGGCTCTTTCAGCAATTCAAGCGCACGCAACACCGCGATGATTTCCATGCGGTTGTTGGTGGTCGGCGCAAATCCGCCGGAGATTTCAAGGCGGTGTTCGCCGCAACACAGAATCGCAGCCCAGCCGCCGGGGCCGGGATTGCCGAGGCAGGAGCCATCAGTGTGGATTTGAACATGTTTCATGAGGGAACGTGATCCTTTCAAAAGGGAAGGTAGAGGAAGCAGGCTATCGAAGCAGCTTGTCCAGCCGGTTCAAGGTATCTTCCAGACATGACACGGGATCTCCGGTGCTGGCACAAAGTCCCAGTTCCCGCTCCATTCCGTGCCGGATGTCGGGCTGGGCATCTCCTGTTTTGAGCGCCCGGGATGCCAGAGGAGGCAACAGGATGACGGCATCCCCCCGTGCGGGCGAGACGCCGACGAACAGCGTGTTGGGCTTCATTTTCTCCGGTAGCAGTACAGTGTCTTTTCGGATATGCATGATGACGGGCATACCCCATGCGCCCCGGAACAGGCGGATGTGTTCGTTGAGGCGGGAGCGTTCCGTGTCGGACACGCGGCCTGTTTCATCCCAGAAAGAACCTTTGGATTCAAGAAACTCGAGCCTGCGTTCAAAATGGTAAGAGAACAGCGTGCCCATGCCGATAAAAAAGATCAGCATCAGGGGCAAACGCACCCAGGCGGGCCGCATGTGCGCACGGGCGATTTTTTCCGCCTCTTTATTGCGTCGGGGGAAGAGGAACATGGAGGGGATCAGACGAATACGTCCACCAGCGCGCCGAGTAGTTCATCACTGGCGCGGATGACCTGCGCGTTGGCGTCAAAAGCGTTCTGATTCACGGTGAGGTTGACCATTTCCCGCGCGGGGTCAGTACGGGAAGGCTGGAAGACCTGCGTTGTTTCGGCCGCAGGGGACACAGAGCGGCTGACCACCGGGCGGACGCCCGCTTCCAGACCGTTGGAAGAAAGCGGGCCGCTGCTGTAGTGTACCGCCACGGGGTTGAACCCGGCAGTATTCATGTTTGCCAGATTATACGCCGAACCGTGCACGCCCGTGCTGAAAGCATTCATGGCGTTGAGGCCGCTGTTCATGGCGCTGGTGATCATGAGGCATACTCCGTGGTATATGCAAAAGATAATGCGTATCGGCCCGTTTGTCAGCCCCTTTTGTATCAGCGCGCTATGGCCGCAAGATTCACGAAAAGCGGCGAAAACTCTCAAAGAGGTTTTTTTAGCAAGCTTGAGGGGGCTTCTCGCCCCCTCAAACTCCCCCGGCAGGGGCATCATGCCCCTGCACCCCCAACGGTGGGGTACGGGGGGGGTACTTTTAAAAAGGCGGACAACGCCTACATGGCGGGCACAACCGCGCCTTCATAGGTTTTGAGCATGAAATTCTTGACCTGATCGCTCTTGAGGGCCTGGAGCAGGGCCTGGAGTTCGGGGCGCTGCTCGTCGCCCTTGCGCACGGCGACGATGTTGCCGTAAGTGGAAGCGGCAATGGAGTCGGCTGCTTCGGCGGCCAGGGCGTCTTTCACCTTCAGCCCGCCGAGAATGGCGTAGTTGCCGTTGATAACCGCGATGTCCACGTCGGGCAGGGCGCGCACCAACTGAGCGGCTTCCAGTTCTTCAATCTTGAGGTTCTTGGGGTTTTCCACGATGTCGCGGCGGGTGGCGGTGAGTCCGGCCCCGTCCTTCAGCTTGATCAGCCCTTGATCCTGGAGCAGCAGCAGCGCGCGGGCCTCATTAGTGGTGTCGTTAGGCACGGCAACAATGGCCTTGTCCTTGAGGGCGGCGAGATCCTTGCTCTTGCCCGCGTAGATGCCGAAGGGCTCGTAATGCACCGCGCCGATGGAAACAAGGTCCACGCCCTTTTCCTTCACGAAGTCGTCGAGGTAGGGCTTGTGCTGGAAGTAGTTGGCGTCCAGCTCCTTGCCGTCCAGAGCCATGTTGGGCTGGACGTAGTCGGCGTATTCCACGATCTGGATTTCGTAGCCCTGGGGCTTGAGCACCTCATTGGCCACTTTCAGAAGTTCGGCGTGGGGCGTGGGGGACGCACCCACCTTGATTTTGACGGTTTCGGCCCCGGCCAGGGCAGGGACGGCCAGAGCGGCGCACAACAGGGCGGCGGCAAGCTTTTTCATCGCAAAAATCCTTTGTTTCGTCTTCCGGTGAACGGCGCGCCGCACAAGCGCGGCAAGGAGGAAGACCTTCAAGGAATGCCTTTTTCCGGGGAGAAAGAAAAGAGTTTTTTCGTAGGAGGGGGGAAGGGGCGCTTTTGTAAAAGCGCCCCTTCCCTCCACGCCCCCCATCCCCTCAAAACTTTTTATTATGGCTTTTCCATTAATCGCTGGAGGCACGAGCGGTAGCGAGTTATGGAACGACGAAGCCGCAACAAGGCGTAACGTAGTCAGCCTGTGCCGAAGGGGGCCTTTTACCCGTGTGGAACACGGGCTGCCTTTGCGGCAACAAAATGTTGCCGCACCTCACCTGAGCCAGCAGAGCAGTCATCGAGCACCTTATCAACTCAAAATTTAAAGAGAGCCTTTATTATAACATGGGATGCAAAAATTTTACCTTTGCTCATCTGCCGGTGTGTTTACACAGGCCTGTCTTTTCAGACAGGAAAATAAAGTTCACCCGTATTATAAAAGTCTTTGGAAAGGAGGGGGTACGGGGGAGGGAAAACCTTTCTTCAGAAAGGGTTCCCTCCCCCGACAAAAACAAAAATTAAAGGTTTAAAAAACGCGCTGCGTTTTCGCCCATGATCAGAGGCTTGACCTCATCGCGCAGGCCGCAGCCCAGGTAAGCGTTTTTGGCCTCCCTGAGCGGCAGGATGGGGTAGGCGGAGGCAAAGATCACGCGTTCACGCAGCAGGTAGTTGGCGGCCATGACATAGTCGGCCATGCCGGGGGAGCGCACCATGTAGATATCCGGCACAAGGTAGACGTTGCTGCGGTTCAGGGCGATCTGGCAGACCTGCGTGACATGGGGCCAGCCGCCGTGCACCAGGGCGATGTTCAGACGAGGAAAGGCCGCCGCCACGTCATCAATGAGTTCGGGCGCGTAGTAGCGCAGGGAACGGGTCATGATGCCGCCGAAGGTGAAGGCAATGGGTACGCCCTGCTCCTGACAATAGGCATACAGGGGGAAGGCCCAGGCAGAATTGACAAACCACGGCGTCAGATCCTGCCCCGGTTCCATGACGATGCCCCGGCACGGGCCGTTTACGGCAAAGCGCTGTATTTCTTCAAGGGCGCGATCGATGTTTGTCACATCGATACCGGCCAGACCGATCAACTTGTCCGGGTACGCCGCCAGCAGCGCGGCGAGATCCTCGTTGCGTCCTCCGGCGGCCTTGCGCAGAGGGATGACCATCCTGTCCACGCCTGCTTCTTCGGCTTCCTGAATGAGCAGATCCAGGGAAAACTGCTTTGCCGAAGGCGACATGGGGGTGCCCACACGGGTCATGGTGTCCTGTTCCACCATGTCCGCATGGGTGAAAAGGGGACTGGACGCATACGCTGCAAAGGGCGCTCTGACGCGAAAATCAATGATCATTGTGAAACTCCGGAGCTAACATTAGGGGGAAATCAGATACCCACAAAGGCCATGACCAGGGGCAGGCCGAGAGCCAGCATGCAGACAATACCGCCGATGCAGCCCAGAATACCGGCCTGAAAGGCCCGCTTCATGCCGATCCATTCGCCATTGGCAAAGGAGAGAGCGCCCACGGTGGATGCCGCCGGGGTAGCGAAGGCCGCGCCCGCCGCAAGGAACATCAGAATGGAGAAACCCACGGGGTTGATGCCCGTGCTCTGGCTGAGATTCCAGATCAGAGGCACGGCAATGAGCACGATGGTCACGTTGTGCGTGAACTGGGTTATGATGTTCACAAAGAGCATGAAACCCACAAGAAACAGGATGACATTGCCGCCGCTGGCGAAAGAATGCAGCAGTTCGGCAAGTACCTTGCTCAGCCCTGCGCCGTCACAGCTCATGGCGGCGGAAACCGGAATGGACGCGGCCAGCATCCAGATGACGTTCCAGTTGATCCCGCTGGAACAGGCATGAAAATCGAAAGCGGGCTTGCCGTCTACCCGGATGAAGGACAGGACGCCAAGAATGAGCGTAATGGCCACGGTCATGGAAAACTTGTTGAAGAACGCGGCAACGGTCGACCCGGCGGGCAGAATATTCGGCAGGAACATGAGAATGAGAAAGACCACAAGGGATGCGGCAGCGATGCGTTGGGTCCGGCCCATTTCGATGCTGTTTCTGATACCCGCGAGGTATTCCCGCGTGAGATGCGCCAGATGTGAGACGTCCGGACGGAAGATGAAGCGCACGATCAGGGTATAGACGAGCAGGGTGGCGATGCACACGGGCAGAGTAATGGCGATGACGGTAATATTCTGGATGATGGCTGTGCCGTCGGAGACGCTGGCAAGCGCGCCGATGCCCATGAGGTTTTGCCCTGCCCACGGCTTGCAGGCAAAGGAGAGCACGCCGGCAATGCACACGCCCGCCAGCAGATAGGCGGGGTATGCGTCGCCCCGTTTCAGGCCGATATCACCGAAGATGGAATACAGAATGCCGGAGATCAGAAAAACCGTGGGCACGCCGTCTACCAGAAAGCTGATCAGCAGTGTGCCCACCAGCACGCTGGAGGTGAAAATCCACGGATGCCCGGCAAAGATATTCCGGCTCAGAAACCACTTCGCCATGACGGCGTTGATGCCGCTCTTGTCGCAGTAGGTGGTGAAAGCGAGTACAAAAATGGTGAACAGTACCGCCGGGTGACTGAAGGCCGAGGCGATGATGGCCGCCGGTTCGGCATACCCGGTGAAGCCAAGCGCCACAAGGCAGATCATGCTGGGCCAGGCGAAGCCGATGAACGACCAGCCGTAGAGCAAACCGAGAAAGACGCCGAAGATTTTCATCCCCATGTCAGTGATGCCCAGAGGCGGCAGAAAACCTGTGCCAAAGGTCAGGGCGAAAAAGACGGCAACGTGAAGATACGCCCTGTCCGTTGAAGATGAGCTTTGCATGGTGTCCTCCGGTAGATGGTACAGTCTCTCAAGTGCGAAAGCGTTTGATTCAGGATATAATGAAAAATATCACGATAATTTTTTTTGTATAATTTTCTTTTGTTATAGCCTTGTTCCAAGTTTTTTTATAACCGGAACGAGGAGATCCCCATATACTCCTTGAACGTCCGCATCTTTCTTTTTACCCTTGGTTGACAACGGACAGGAGGAACGCTGATGCGTCTGGAACAGCTTCAGTATTTCGTGCAGATTGTAGAAAGCCATTCCTTCAACAAGGCGTCGCAAAAGCTCCATATCACACAGCCCGCCCTGACCAACGCCGTCAAGGCACTGGAAGAAGAGCTGAACGTGCGGCTTCTCGTCCGGGATAAAAAGGGCGTTGTGCCTACATCCTGGGGGGTGCGGGTCTATGAGGACTGCAAGGATCTGCTGGCCGGGCTGAACGCGAAGATCGCCGCCTGGAAGGCGCTTGGCGCGGAAGCGGAGAATGGCGGCGTTGTGCCGTTGCTGGCTATACCTTCAGCCTGTAATTATCTCGTGGAGGGTATCCTGCCCTGTATTCGGGAAGAGCTGAAGAATGTCGACATCGTGTTGCACGAGGCGACATCCTATGAATTTTACGACTTTCTGCGTCGGGGCGGCGCACATATCGGGATTGCCGCCTTTATTGACGAAGAGCGGGAAAGGGAACTGGCCCGCTACAGGAGTATGGGCTTTGCCGGGGAGGCCCTGCTGGAGGATGAATACCGGGTTTTTCTCAGTACGGAGCACCCACTGGCGGTAAAAGAGGAATTGAGCATTGAAGATTGTAAAGAGCTGGAGTTTGCTACCTATTCTAACCAGTACAACCGGCCGGATTCCATCTTCCACATGGCCGCGCGCCAGCTTGGGGGCGCGGGCTGCCAGTACCTGAACAGCCGGGAAAGCATCATGCAGATGATTGCCCAGAACAAGGCCGCCGGGCTTTTTCTGTACAAAATGACGCGGAATAACTGGTATATGCGTAACGGCCTGATCTGCGCCAGGCCGGTGCTCGGCGTTCATCTTCTGCCTTCCCGACATTATCTGATGTATCTGGAAGGTGACGGGCTTGGCGCTCCAGAGCGCCGGGTGGCGGATTTTATCCGGAAACACTACGCCGGGTAAGCGTGCAGAGGAAAATATTTCTGAGGGGGCTTCTCACCCCCTCAGATTCCCCTCGGCAAGGCGTAGTACGCCCTGCACCCCCAAGTATAACACTATGGCTAAGTATGGGGGGCCGGGGGAAATGATTTCTTTCAGCAGCCTCCGGGGCAAAGCCTCTATTGTTCTTTCTGCCGCCAGGCCGTATGGACGCGGCCGTTTTCCTGCCAGATCTGAAGGAACTTGTCGGAGAGCAGGGGATTAGTGAAGGTGTAATCCGCGCGCTGGTGCAGGGCGCGGCTTTCCTTGCGTTCCAGTGCGCCGCGCATGATGATTTCACCGCAGTCCGCCAGATCCAGTACCTCCATGCAGCGCATGAGGGTGTGTGAGCAGGCCGCACGCATGTGTTCCCCGGCTTCGTTACGCATGCGCGCAAGGTAGATCAGGCCCGCTCGAAGCATTGTTTCCGAACGCACCCGGTACGGCGCGGCTGCTGCATAGTCGCTCATGATCTGCTGAAGGAGCAGGTTCGCTTCCTTCCAGTCGGGGCCGTCTGCATTTTCCATGAAACGGGAACATAGATGCTCCACACGGGTCACGCCGCGATTGTCCGAGAGATCATCGGAAAGCCCGGTCGGGCGTCTGCCTGCGGCCCATTGCGCGGCGGAAGCGCCGCTGCTCCAGCCGAAAACCGCCGCGCCCGCAATGCCGCCCCGGAAATTGCCGACGGTGTCGCCTGCCGCAAACAGGCCGGGTACGCTGGTTTCTCCGTTCGTGGTCACGTCGAACCCGCGTGAAAAGAGATGCGGCTCATACTGCATGAATTCCACGGCGTGGCGGCGGGTATCAATACCCGCCCTGTCCATGTAATCAAGCTGGCTGGTCAGGCCTTCGCTGATCATACCCTTGCGCATATACTCCTGCCCTGCTTCGTCCAGCTCCGTGCAATCGAGGTAGCTGGGGCCCCTGCCATTGCGCATGACGTCGGTAAACGCGGCGCTCCAGATGTCGGAAGTCATGTCGCCGTACATCACGTCGGGCTTGGTTACGAAAGGCCCCAGCGCCTTTCCGTCCGGGTAGCGGTATACCCCCGCCCAGGTAGCCTTGCCGCAGCGGGCGAAATATTTTGTGCCCGCGTGGCGGTTGGGCAGTTCCATGTTGACCATGCGCGCGCCGATGCGCCAGCCCTGCGCCAGCGCTCCGGCGCAACTGGGGCAATAGGCCTGGTTGAACATCCAGCCGGGGCTCGCCTCATTGTTGTACAGGCGGGTGGTACAGCCTGTGGCCATGATCACGGCCCCGGCCCGGATCAGAACAAGGGCAGGTTCGGGGGCGCTTACGTCCAGAGCCACGGCTCCGCAGGCCGCGCCGTCCTGTTCCAGCACTTCCGCTACAGGGTGATGATTGAGCACGGAAACGCCGAGCTCTTTCGCCTTGGCGGCAAGCACCATTTTCTGGTTCGCTCCGGCGTACTTGAGCCAGATTTTCGGGCGGCCCGGAAAGGCGTGGCCGGAACAGTGCCATTCGCCTGTGGGGCGCATGTTGATACCCCAGTCGTCCCACATTCTGGCAATATCAAAGGCGTGTTCCATATGATAACGGATCATGCGGCCTTCGGCGCAGAGCGCGGTCTGGCTGTTGGCTACCTCCCGCAGGACCGGGGCCATGTCCGGGCCGTGCAGTTCCGGAACATAGCAGATGAAATGGTCGTTGCCGGTGGCTCCGGAACCTCCGCGCCGCACGTGGGCCTTTTCCGCAATCAGAGTTTTTGCGCCGTGGGAGGCGGCATTAATCGCGGCCATAAGCCCGGCAATACCGCCGCCGACCACCAGAACGTCCGTATCTATGGTTTTTGCTACGCGCATGGGTATTCTCCTTGTATTCAATCTGCGGCTTAATTTGCGGGGTTCAGCGGGTCGTCGCGGTTCAGGGCGGAAGCCTCTACAAAGAGCATGGACATGGGCATGGGCAGGCGCAGGCGAATGGCCTTGCGCGGGCAATCCAGCACGCAGGAATTGCAGTGCCAGCACTCTTCGCCAAAGGCCACGGCGGGAACCTTATCCTGTTCGGGAAGGTGGCGGAAAACCTGGGTGGGGCAGATGTCGGCACAGGTGCCGCAGCCGATGCATGTTGTTCTGTCGATGACAGGGGGCATGAGGAACTCCTTATTTTATGGTAACGGCGGGCGGAGCCAGGGGTACGTCGGGGAAGGCGATGGGGCCGAGCAGGTACGCGCAGCCGAAAACAATTGTCGCTCCGATCACGCAGATGAAAAATCCGAACAGCGCATAGTCGCGTATGCTGGCATGACCGCAGGCTCCCACGATGCTGGCCGCAATAGGGGTGGACGAGAAGGGAAACATGACGCCCACATTCGCGGCCATACCCACGGAGAGCGCCGCCGCTACGGGGTTGAACCCGTATGCGTACCCAAGCTGGATGACGACAGGGGTGAACAGGGCCATCATGGCGAGGTTGTTCGCCACCTGCGAGAGCAGGGCCGTGGCGAGTACCGCCAGAAACCAGACCCACACGCCGGAGATGTCGCCCAGCACAGCCTGGAATACCCCGGCCAGCCACTTGTCCATGCCGCCCCGGAGCAGCGCGTCGCCGATGACCAGACCACCCAGCAGCATGATCATGATCGACCAGCCGATATTCTTTTCCGCCTGGGGCCAGGTCATGGCGAAAACAAGCTTGCCGCTGCTCTTGTCGATGCAACGGGGGACGACGAACAGCAGCACACCGGCAAAATAGGCTACGCCGGTGACGCTGAGTACAGGCTTGAGCGACTTGACTCCGGCCCATCCAGCGATGCTGGGGCCGAGAATCCAGAGGAACAGGGCGATCAGCATCATTGCTACGGCAATGGCTTCATAACGGCTGATCGGTCCCATTTCCCGCAGCTTGCCTTCAATATACGCCTTGGGCACGGGCAGGCTTTCCTTTTCCTGTGCCTTGAGCGGGAACAGGATACGGGCCAGTACGAACATGCTCAGCAGACAGAGCACAGCGGCGGGCAGTCCGATGAACGTCCATTGCCAGAATTCCACCTCATAGCCGGCGAATTTTTGTACATAGCCGATGGTGATCAGGTTGGGTGCGCCGCCCAGAGGACTGCCGATGCCGCCATAGCATGCTGCCATGCCGCCTACCATGCACAGGATGCGGATAAGATTGCTTTCTCCGGGCTTGATGCCCAGCCCGTCAGCCGTGGCTACGGCAATGGCGGTGAACAGGATGGCCAGGGGAATGTTGGGTACGATAACTGAAGCCAGGCCGCAGGCCAGCCCGAAAACCAGAATAAAGCGGAACGGCCTGTTTTTCACGATGGGCAGGTTCATGCACCAGTAGGCGTAGCGCTGGATAAAGCGGCTTTCCGTCCATGCTCCGATCAGCAGGGTCGCGCCAATCATCAGCATGATCATGCCGCTTCCGAAGCTCTGGAACAGCTCCAGCGGGGAGGCCACGCCCAGCAGCGCGTAAACAATAATGGAAAGCAGCGCTGTTCCCGCCAGAGAAAAGATATCCAGCATCCACCACGCTGTAATCCATACGGTTCCGGCCAGGGCCCGCTGCCCGACGGCCTGCAAGCCTTCCGGGCAGGGGCACAGCAGAACGAGCAGCGCCAGCAGCGGCCCGGCGGAAATGCCTGCCAGTTGCCGGGTCAGAGGGGACATGCGATCATAAAACATGGCGACCTCACAAGTTTGGTGCACGTTTGATGGTTACGTAAAAATACATGTGCTTTTTACGCATACTGTTACGGCATAGGTCCGGGGCACACCGACGATATGAAGAAAAGAAGGCTCCGGACACGAAAAGCATCTCCCTCCTTTTTATTTACTGAAAGCAAGAGGCGTGCCGTTCGTGAAAGCGTTTGTCCGCGCGGATCGAGGCGTATGACTGGTTATGATATATGAGTATTTTGCATATAAAAGAAAATATGATATGATAAAAAAAACCTGAACCCCGGAAGGAGAACCCATCCATGAACAGTAATGACAATGTTCTTGGCGCGCTGGATGAACTGGGCCTGCGCTGCCGTCAGTTTTACCGGATAGGGGGATTGCGGGCTGCGAGCATGTGCATGTTGGAAGGCTTGTCGGCCTTTTTTCCTCTGGAACGTATCAATATGGTGCATGTGCCGTATGATTTGTCCGGCGTGGTGAGCATCATGGACACCCAGACCTTCACCAGCAAGGCCACGACCGTCCGCCAGCCGGGAAGCCGTCCGCCCCTGCTGTTTGCGGATCGGCTGGGAGATGACCTGGTCTGCGGCGACCTGGAGCCGTACAAGACGAACGAGATCATGGATGACCCGCATCTGCGCGGCCTGCCCTTTGTCAATTACCGGTCCATGGCCCGCTTTCCTCTGTTTCACGGCGATCATGCGGAATTCATCATCAATTTCTGGTCGCACCAGCCCTGCGCATTTGCGTCTGAAGACGTTGAGCTGCTGCGCCGGGCCACTGCGCCGCTGGCAGAAGAACTGCTTGATCATTTTTTGCCCCTTGCGCCTCGCAGTATTCCCTCTTCACCCGGGAGATCCTGTTTTGAGCGCCTGCAAGGCTGTCCTTCACTCGGGGCGTTGTGCAAAAAAATAAGCAAGGTAGCGGCAGGAACAGGGCCGGTGCTTATTCTCGGGGAGACAGGCGTGGGCAAGGAATTTGTGGCGCGGGCGGTACACGAGCTTTCCTCCCGGCATGGCGGTAATTTTGTCGCCGTCAATTGCGGAGCCATTCCGGAAAGCCTGCTGGAAAGTGAATTGTTCGGATACGTCAAGGGGGCTTTTACCGGAGCTGCGGCAAACAGCGTTGGCTATTTTGAGCAGGCGCGGGGGGGGACGCTGTTTCTGGATGAAATAGGAGAAATGTCGCTCTCCGCGCAGATTCGGCTGCTGCGTGTTCTGGAAAACGGCAGTATCAACCGGCTGGGAAGCCCGCGCGACGTGCCTGTGGATGTGCGGGTCGTGGCCGCCACCCACGCGGATTTGCCGCAAAAAATGGAAGAAGGGTCTTTCCGCAAGGATCTTTGGTATCGCCTGAGCGTGTTCCCGCTGGAAGTACCTCCCCTGCGTACCCGAAAGGAGGATGTGGGCGCGCTGGCGAAATACTTTCTGCGCAAACATGCGCTGGCGATGGCCTTGCCCGGAAACGGCCCGGAACTCTCCGGAGAGGAGTTCAACCGCCTGTATGCCTATGACTGGCCCGGCAATGTGCGCGAGCTGGAACACGTCATCGAGCGCTCTCTGATGCTCCGTGAGGAAGGCGAACCCTTCCGCCTTGATTTCGGCATGGCTTTTGCCGGACGTGTTGTACCTGCATCACAGGCGCGCCGACTGTCCCTGCATGAAGACTGGCCGACCCTGCGGGAGCTGGAAGCCCGGTATATTCGTGAAGCCATAACACGCACGGGCGGAAAGCTGCTGGGCGCGGGAAGCGCAACGGAACTCCTGGGCATCCATTATTCCACCCTGCGCAAAAAGATGCTGGAGCTGGGTATCCCCCTCCCGCGCGGGGCGAGGAAAAAAGAGTGAGGCTGCTGATAAACCGGGGCTCATCTCTGCTCTCTTTATCCGTACGAAGCTCCGCTTCTACGGCTAAAGGCACCCCGTACCCCGTCGGGACCGACTGTCATAATTGGGGGTGCAGGGCGTACTACGCCATGCCGAGGGGAGTTTGAGGGGGCGAGGAGCCCCTCAATGCCTTACACCAGCCGCTTGTCGTAGCGGCGGGAGAGGCGGTTGCCGATTTCCTGCAGGATCTGCACGATGAGAATGAGCAGAACGCAGGTGGCGAACATGATATCCGTCTGGTAGCGGTTGTAGCCGTACATGATGGCCAGCTTGCCCAGGCCGCCTCCGCCCACCGCGCCGGACATGGCGGAGTAGCCGAGTATGGTGGTGCTGGCAATGGCGCTGCCGTTGATCAGCGAGGGAAGCGCTTCGGGGATGAGCACCTTGAAGATGATCTGGAACGTGGACGCCCCCATGGATTGCGCGGCCTCCACAATGCCGTGATCCACTTCCAGTAGAGAAGATTCGATCAACCGGGCCACAAAAGGCGCGGCGGCGATGACCAGGGGCACGACGGTCGCATTGTTGCCGATGGTGGTGCCCACCAGAAAACGGGTAAAAGGGATGACCGCGATCATCAGAATCAGGAAAGGGAAAGAGCGGGTGAGATTCACCACCACATCCAGCACCTTGTACAGCGCCGGGCAAGGGCGGATGCCGTCCGCCCTGCACGTTACCAGAATGACGGCCATGATCATGCCGAACACATAGGCGAAAAAGGTGGAGGCCAGGGTCATATACAGAGTATCTATTGTGCCTTCAGCCAGCATTTCCAGCGTGTCCGGGTCACAAAGCCCGGCGAGAAAATCAAGCATGACGCCCTCTCTCCTGTTCGTAATCGTAATCGTCCGGGTCGCAGTCGATGCAGCTTCCGGGAGGGATTTCCCACATGGCCAGGCCGCGCTCTTCCATGAAGGCCAGCATGCGGGCGCAGGTTTCCGGATCTTCGGGCAATTGCACCACCATCTGGCCGAAAGCCTTGCCGTCCATGTTGCGCATGTCGGCATGGATGATGTTCACCGGAGCCTTGCATTCCAGAATCATGTCCGCAATAACCGGGTTGAGGGAGGAAGACCCGTTGAACACGATGCGGTACAGGCGGTCGGCCTTGATGGGGGCCGCGCGGCGCCCTGCCGGCAGGACAAGGCGACGGGCCGCGTCGGTGTGCGGGTTGGAGAATACATCCTCCACCGTGCCGCACTCCGCAATCCGGCTTTCACTGATGATCGCCACGCGATTGCAGATCTGCTCGATAACGCTCATTTCGTGGGTAATGATCACCACGGTTACGCCGAGACGGCGGTTGATATCCTTGAGCAGGTTCAGAATGGATGCCGTGGTTGAAGGATCAAGGGCGGAAGTCGCCTCGTCGCAGAGCAGCACCTTGGGTTCGGTGGACAGGGCACGGGCAATGGCCACACGCTGCTTTTGTCCTCCGGAAAGCTGCGACGGGTAATAATGGGCGCGTTCGCTCAACCCCACCAGCTCCAGCAGTTCCCTGGCGCGTTCCTTCGCCTTTGCGCAGGGCACACCCGCAATTTCCATGGGAAAACAGACATTGGCTTCAGCCGTGCGCTGCATGAGCAGGTTGAACTGCTGAAAGATCATGCCCATGGAACGGCGGGCGCGGTTCAATTCCGCTACAGGCAGTTTGCACATGTCCTGCCCGTTAAAAATGACTTCCCCTTTCGTGGGGCGTTCCAGCAGGTTGATGCAACGCACCAGCGTGCTCTTGCCCGCGCCGCTCATGCCGATGATGCCGAAGATGTCGCCCTTTTCCACCGTCAGGTTGATATCCCTGAGGGCTGTTACCGGGCCGGTCTTGCTTTTAAAGGACTTGCTCAGTCCTTTTATTTCGATGACGGGTTCCGCCATGCGAGCCTCCATGTTCCCCCGGCGTAAAGGCGGGCCGGGCGGTACCGCATAGTATTTACGGTCAAGAGAGACAATTTGGTGTAAAATGTCAATTCAGATTGCGGAAAAAAACCGCGTTGCGGTATTTGTGCCGCCAGCGGCAGCGCAAATACCCTTTTTTAATCCTGATAGATGGTAAAACCATTTTTACCGTGTTGCTTGGTCTGGTACAGGGCGTTGTCGGCCCTCAGGTACAGAGCTGCAAAGTCCTTTCCGTGGAACGGATACAGGGAGATGCCGATACTGACCGACATTTTCCATGATGCATTTTTGTCTGTGCACACAGTATCCAGTGCGGCGGTCAGTTCCTGGGCTTTTGTTTCCGTCCATGCAATGTTGGGGATGGGAATAAAGGCGGCAAATTCATCGCCGCCTATGCGGCCGATGATGTCTGTTTCCCGGAAGTGTTTTTTGATAATGCCGACAAATTCCCGGATACACATATCGCCAAAGGCATGTCCGAATTGATCGTTGGCTTGCTTGAAATTATCAATATCAAATATGAAAAAAGCATAGGCGGTATCAGGTTTTTGGGAAAGCTGTTGCTCAATTACGCGCTCCGTGGCTTTTTTTGTATAGCATCTTGTCATTTCATCCGTGTTGGCCTGCACTTCTTTCTGCTTTTCTGCATCAATGTTCTTTCTGTAGGTAAACATATGGATAGAATCATCTTCTACAGAGTAGAAGATATGAGCGTCAATCCGCATCCAATGATAATCGTTTCCATCCTGAGTAATCATAAAGTCATATCTTAAGTGATTATTCCCTTTTTCAAATTCTCGGACAACATTATCCGGGCTGAAGATGGATAGATATCCTTCGCGGAATTCTTTTTTTATCTGTTTTTCAGCGATCACGCGAAGCCCTTGTTCATAGGGGAGATCGTTGGCGCCAAGGCTTTCAAAGTATTGTTCGGTATGCCTTCCTACGGAGCAATTGCGGGTGATGTTCAACTCATAGATGTTGTCGTAAAGCTGTTCAGTGGCTTTTTTGAAAATAGCCTGCCGTTCTTCTATCAGTTTTGTAATTTGCCGGTTGAAGTTTCGAATGACAGCAGTGATGACTATCAATACTATCAATATGACGCCCACTACTATGAAAAAGGTCTGATAAAGCTGCGTTTTCATTTTTTTGATAAGCAGCCCGGTGTTCTGCTCAACCAGAAGATGCCATGACAGCTCCGGGATGTAGCGGCTTACAATATAGCTTGTATTGTCGTTGTTACTGCTGGAGCTTGCCCAGAATTCCTGATTTTCATTGTCTTTTTTCCAATCCAGAATTTGTCTTTCTCTATCTTTTTTATTGTACAGCTCAAACCAGTTTCTTGTCTGATAGCCTGTAACTGTGGTGGAGATTTGAATGTCTCCTTTTTCATCAATCAGATATGCCTCGATACCATACTTTTCTTCATAGCTTTTAAGTAATTCTTTCAGATAGTTGACGCGGATTCCCACCCCGACTGCACCAATGATTTTTCCGTTTGGATCTTCTATTTTACAGTTGACGAATATGGTGATTTTATTGTCTGCGCCTTTGACTTCGTCATTGTCTACATTGAGGGAATATTCTCTGTTGTCCGTCAGCAGATCATAATACCAGGTATTTTCCGGATTATTTCTGGTCAGAACACGGTCTACACCATTAAAATTATAGTATCGGCTTGTTCCCGTGGAAACCAGAAAGACGGAATCAAACTGATACTTGTGATGATAGGCGGCAAGATAGTTTTTAATGGTTTTGGCATATTGGTCATCTTTGAGGTGCTGTTGTTCTTCAGAGAGATAGTCGATCAGAAGCCGGTCGTGCGCCATGGTCAGGGTTATACTTACGGGCCGGGTGAACCTGGCCGAGAGTTGGTAATAAATGCCTTCTGTAGTCAGGGTAGTAATTTGTTCAATATTGTTCAGAGAGGTTCGGTAATTGGCGCGATAACTGAAAATGGCAGTGAGCATGAAACCGATGACCAGAATAATGCTTACCAGAAGATTGGTTTTTAAAAGTTTGTTGTTTTTCAAAGCATCCTCTTTTTCATACAATGCTGCCGTAAAGGTGCGCGCCTCACCAGGAGTTTGGTGGAAACAGGCAGTTAAGTCAGCAGTAGCTGCTTGCTTTGTCAAGATATAATTCTGTACAATCAGTGTGAGAAAGTGTTTTTGGCAAAAGTAAAATGGAGAAACAAGCAACCGTATTATGATTGTTCTGATATGAGTAAAACAACATACCCCCTCCTGTTACTCATGGAGGGGGCGTAAAATAGATGAAGCAAACCGCGTGACATAACGGAGACACAAGCTTTCCGTGTTTGCAGGAGGAGTGCTGCCAGTACAAACTCGGCACCTTATTGGATCATTTCAACATTGAAATGATCCAAGAGCTATTCCCCTTCGGGCTTATAAGCTCCGTTTCAGTGGTTTGCCGGGGCGACCTTGGGGCAATTGATGCTGCGTGTTTCAATTATAGCTTCCGTGCGGTGCAGTCCGTCGATGAGCAGGCGTATCATGTCATCACTCATGGAATTGAGTTCATTCCGCTCGAACAGCCCCGCCAGTACGTTCAAAAATACGCGCAGATACAGCGGCGCGGCGCGGATAAATTTCCTGGAACAGATCCAGACGCGCAGAAACGCGTGAGCCGGTATGCTGGCGGGGGACAAGAAGCCTCCGAGCTAGGTGCATATGTTCAAAACGTAGAGCTTCTAACACTACGAAACTCAGGAAACGGGATTTGGCAGAAAAAGTCAACAAGCGCGATTGCGGCAGGAGAAGGACAAACGCACCGTGAAGCTTTGACCCAATGATAAAGAACAAGGGGAACCTGACTATCCGGTTCCCCTTGCACTGCCTCAAAAAGAGGCCTGGCAGAAAGGTGCAGTATCTTGCCTTCCCTTTATGCTCTTTTTATCCATAAGGCATTTCACGCCAACGCCTCAAGGCGCCGCGACGCTGAAGCTTGCTCTGCTGTCCATGCCTGCACGCCCTGCGGGCGACAACGCCATACGTGGATTGCGGCTACTCCATTGCGCCGGGCAGAACGATGTCCCTGGGGTCAACCCGGTTGCGCATCATGCCATTTTCCAGCATGAAAAACATGTCGTCATTCATGCTGTCCAGATCCGCCTGATTGAAACGCTGGGTGAAATGAGACCACTCAAAGAGTTTTTCCGCTGTGGCAGTGTCCATGCCCTGTTCTTCCGCGCCCATGGCGATGGCCTTGTCGTGGTTGGCGGCTATCCATTCGGCGGCCTTGTCATGCGCGCGCAGCAGCGCTTCCAGCCGGTCGGGGTAATTCTTGATAAAAGCCTCGGAGGCCGCTACAGCCAGTTTGGGTACGGCCAGCCCTTCCGCCGTGGCGATGACCCGCCCGCCGGAATTCTGGGCCTTGATCACCATGCTGGCGGCCAGCAGGGCCGCGTCAGCCCGGTCGCTTTCCAGCGCGGCAAAGGCTTTGGGGATATCCATCTGGATAAACTGCACGTCGTCGATGCTCATGCCTTCCTTGGCCAGTGCGGCGACGAGCATCTGATGCAGCACGGTGCCTTTGGGGCCGACGACGATTTTCCCTTTCAGCCCTTTGATGTCGGTGATGCCGTTTGGGGCGGCGACAATGGCAAACACGCCGGTGGGGCGTGAAACTGCGGCGACAATCTTGATCGGGTTGCCCTCTCCCCGCGCCATTTGAATAGAAGTGGTATTCATCACCCCGCCCACATCCAGGGAACCGGCGGCCATGGCCTGGGCCTGTTGCGCGCCGGAGTCGATTTCATGCCAGACCACCGTGACGCCCAGCGGCTCCAGCTCCTTTTCCAGCAGGCCCAGACGCTTCATGACGATGTTCTGAAGGTTGAAAGGGGATTTTACGTAACTGATGTTCAGGGTGTCTTCCGCCGCAAGGGCGCTTCCTGTGGTCAGGGCCAAAGCCAGCAGGGCGGCGAGTTTTTTCAGGATCATATCAGGCTCCTTTTTTCCTGCCAGGATAATTTGGGCCAGGCCGACCCGGGCCGAAACAAGTTTGACCGGGGCAGGCCAGGCCGAGGCAGGTCAGAATGTTGTCGCGAACACGTTCACGCTTCTCCCAATCGGAGAAGTCAGCCTTTTCAAATATTGCGGAGGCGGTTGCGCCGTGCATGACCACGATACGTTCGGCAATGGCAAAGGCTTCGTCCATATCATGCGTCACAAAGAGGCAGGCGATCTCCTGCGCTTTTACAAGTTCCTTCAACATGATCTGGAGGCTGCCCCTGGTCATGGCGTCCAGAGAGGCAAAGGGTTCGTCCATCATGAGAAAGCGCGGGCGGCGTAACAGCGCACGGGCCAAACCTGCCCGCTGGGCCATGCCGCCGGAAAGCTCCCGCGGGAAAAGCCGGGCCGTTTCGTGCGGGACCAGCGCCACGTCGCGCAATGCGCGGGCAATCAGGGCTGGAGATTCAGCCTTGCGCCGTGCCGCAGGTACGGCGAGGGCGAGGTTTTCTGCCGTGGTCAGCCAGGGCAACAGGCGTGTATCCTGAAATACCACGCCGCATGCGCCCGCCGGAATATGCACCGTTCCCGCGTCGGGGGCGGCGAGGCTTGCCGTGATGCGCAGTGCCGTAGACTTGCCGCAGCCGGAAGCGCCCAGCAGGCAGGTGATGCCCTGGTCAGCCATGTCCAGAGTCATGCGGTTGAGAACAAGCTTTTCTCCAAAGCGTTTTGAGACCTGTTCAAAGGCGATCATCCTTCCGCCACCTCGGGAAAGCGTCTGCTCGCAAGCCGCACGACGGCCTTGCGGAACAGGGCGTCCAGTGTCCAGCCGATAAGCCCGATGACGAAAATTCCCACCATGACCCGGTCGACGCGCTGCATTTGCTCCGCGTCGGAGATCATGTAGCCCAGGCCGCTTCCGGCCGCAATGAGTTCCGCCGCGATGAGCGCCCGCCAGCTGTAGCCGAAGCTCAACCGCACGCCCGTGACAATGGAAGGAAAGGCCGCAGGCCACACGAAATAGCGGGCGTAATCAAGGCGCGACAGATCAAGGCTGACGGCCAGTTCCCGAAAGGGCGCGTCCAGCCGTGCAAACCCTGCCCGCGCATTGAGAAAGACGGGAAAAAACGAGGCCAGAACAATAATGGCAAGCTGGGTGGCTTCACCAATGCCGAGCCAGAGAATAAGCAGGGGGATGGTAGCCAGCGGCGGCGTCATACGCAGAAAGGAAAGAAGCGGATCAAGAGCCTTTTCCAGCCGGGGCAGGGCGGAGAGCAGATAGGCCAGCGCGCAGCCGAGCGTGACGCTCAAAAAAAAGCCCTGTACCACGCGATTGAGAGAGGCAGCCGTATGCCGGAGCAGCAAGCCGGAATCCAGCATCTCCACTGCCGTGCGCAGTACCGAGACGGGAGCGGGCAGCAGGTAGGGCGAGGCCAGCCCTGACGTTGCCGCCGTCTGCCAGCAGAGCAGGATAAGGGCGGGCGCAATAAGGGCGCGGAGGAATTTCATGATTGCATACCCCGCATCGCCACGCGGCGAGCAAAGAGAGAAAGCGTAGCGGAAGCGGAACATTCTCCTGAAAAGAGATTTCAATGTCAACTAATTGTACAGGCCATTGAAGTTCCAGCATTGCGAGTTTTTTATAAATTGCGTAGAGACAGGAGAACGATGATTATTTTTTAGCGCTTGATAATCCCCCCTGCGGAGCAAAGAGGATGAAATCAATTCAAACCAAGTTTATTGTTTTGATTCTCGGATGTCTTTTTTTATCTTCCTCTGTAATCGGCGGGGCGGGTATTCTGAATTCCAAGCAGGTTGTGGACAAAGATTCCGCGCAAATCATGAATTTGATTAGTTCGGAAAAAACGCAGGAAATAAATGCCCTGCTTTCCCGTATCCAGCAGTCTGTCAGGACACTGGCCATGTACGCCGTGGGCCAGTTGGAAAGTGTGGATCGCTTGAAAAACGACAAGGCTTATCTTGAAGCCTACACGCGAAAGCTGGAGGCGGTTGCAGTAAATTCCGCCAACAACACGGAAGGCGCGGTTGCCGTCTATGTCCGATTCAATCCGGAATTCACGCCGCCGACTTCAGGACTGTTCTGGAGCAAGACAACTCTGGACGGCAGTTTTCGCAGGCTTGTCCCCACGGATTTTTCCGGCTTTAGCCCGGAGGATACCGAGCACGTCGGCTGGTACTATATCCCGGTCAAAAACGGCAAGGCCACCTGGATGGCCCCCTATCTCAACAAGAATATCAATATCAGAATGATTTCCTTTGTTATTCCCCTGTATATGGACAACCAGACTGTGGGCGTCGTGGGGATGGACATCGATTTCAGCGTGATTACGGATATCGTCAAGGGAATGCAGGTGTACCAGAGCGGTTATGCCTTCCTGACGGACAAAGACGGAAATGTGATGTACCACCGGGAAATTGAAAACGGTACGTCACTCGCCAGCGCGGATGGAGCTTTACGGCCCATGACTATGGAAATGCGCAACGGAACCAGCGGCGGTTTTCTGTATTCCTACACCTGGAGGGGGGAGGACAAGAAGATGGCGTTCCGTGCGTTGAGCAACGGGATGCGTCTTGCTGTTACGTCTCCGGTAGCAGAAATTGACGCTGCCAAAAATTCTCTGATTCTGCAAATCGGTTTTGCCGTGCTGGTTATCACAGGATTTTCGTTGCTGCTTACGATATTCATGACCCGGCGTCTGACCCGGCCCTTGCGGGAGCTTAATGAGGCGGCGAAAAAGATTGCCGCCGGGGATATGAGCGTCAATCTTACCAAACAGACCAAGGATGAGGTCGGAACGCTGGCGGAAAGTTTTCAGCATACAGTGGAACATTTGCAAAAGTATATCAACTATATCAACGGGCTTGCCTACCGCGATTCTTTGACCGGGGTAAAAAATAAAACGGCCTATCTGGATGCCGTGCCGCAATTTGAAGCGCGCATGCGCGTGGGCAGGCCGGAGTTTGCGCTGGTGGTGATGGATATCAATGGGCTGAAGGCAGTTAACGATACCTACGGCCATGATTTTGGAGATATGCTGCTTATCAATGCCTGCCGGGTCATCTGCAAGGTTTTTCAGCACAGCCCGGTGTACCGCATCGGCGGGGACGAATTTGTGGCAATTCTGGAAAAGGAAGACTACGAGCGTTACCCCGAGCTGTTGAAAAAGCTGGAGGAAGAAACCGAAGAATACAATCGGAATGCCCGTATCGACGGCAGGCTTTCCATTGCCCGGGGCATAGCCGTGTATAACAGCGAGACAGATCTGGTCTTCGCCAACGTGTTCAAGCGGGCGGATGACGCCATGTACCAGAACAAGGCCGCCATGAAGGCGCAACAGCAAGCGCGGGAAAACGCCAGCAGCCCCAAAAATTGTGAGTAGGCTGCGAAAAACCGCAAAGCGTGTTTTTCAGCAGTCTGAGTGTTGAAAAACCGGGGCTCTGCCCCGCTCTGCTCTCTGTTTCCCTAAACCGCTTCGCGGCTCAGGGAAATGACGGGCAAGCCCGCCACCCTTCGGGCAGGTGCCAGGGGGTGTTTGAGGGGGCGAGGAGCCCCCTCAAGGACTTTATCAACATTCTCGCCAGATCGCGTGATGCGGTCTGGCCGTTTTTTGTCCCGTCGCAAAGGGTTTGTTGTTTTACGCTTCCAGATACGCTTCGTCTTTCAGCAGATAATTACGCACATAGTCATCTACACCGTCTTCCAGGGAACGGAAGGCAAAATCGCAGCCCACGCGTTTCATCCAGCCCATGTCGGCCTGGGTGAAATACTGGTACTTGCCCTTCAGAGTATCGGGCATGTCGATATATTCGATATTTGCCGGGCGATCCATAGCCGTGAATACGGCGCGGGCCAGATCGTTCCAGCTCCGGGCCTGGCCGGTGCCCACGTTGAACACGCCGTTGACGTCGCCATGCTCGTAGAACCAGCAGACCAGCGCGGCGCAGTCCTTGACGTACACAAAGTCGCGCTTCTGGCCGCCGTCTTCGTAGTCCGGCCGGTCAGACTTGAACAGCCCCAGTTTTCCCGTTTCCCGAATCTGGGGCACTGCCTTGCATACCACACTGCGCATGGAACCCTTGTGGTATTCATTGGGGCCATAGACATTAAAAAATTTGAGGCTGACGATTTTGTCCAGTATTTCCCCGCGCAGGGCCAGCAGATCGAAAAGCTGCTTGGAATAGCCGTACATGTTCAACGGGCGCAGTCTGGGCATCAGTTCAAGACTGTCGGAAAAACCGAGAGCGCCGTCTCCATAAGTGGCCGCACTGCTGGCGGTGATAAAGCGTGTGCCCGCGTTCAGAGCGGCCCAGCACAGGTCGCGCGTGAAGTGGAAGTTGTTGCGCATCAGAAAGTCAGCGTCCTTTTCCGTGGTGGAGGAACAGGCCCCCATGTGGATGACGGCTTCCACTCCCAGGCCTTTCAGCCCTGCGCCCCGCACTTGCTCAATGAATGCGTCGCGGTGCATGTAATCGCTGTATTTCAGAGGGACCAGATTTTTCCATTTTTCCGTGCTGGCGAGATTGTCCACCACGAGGATGTCGTCCACGCCGCGACGGTTCAGTTCCCAGATAATTGCACTGCCGATGAGTCCGGCTCCGCCGGTGACGATGAACATATGTGCTCCTTGCTCAAGGCGTGAAGACTGTGAAGAATGAGGCTGCATGGTATTGTCCTTTCCCGCGTTTGACAAGGCAAGTGAGGAAGGACGGGGCACTGCCTTTATTTGTTCCGCCGCGTCATATAAAAAATAAATACATGGAACATGTTAAAAGTATTAGCTGATTCGCCTGATCATGGTATGTTGGGGGTAACTCTGTATAAGAGGGAATCCTGCGTATTCCGTGATCAGGAGGTGTTTCATGCTGACAAGAGCCTCGCTCAAACCTCTGGCCGCCGTGGTCGCCATTGTTTTTACGTGTTTCCAGATATATTTCACTGCCTTTGGCGTGCTGGAAGGAACGTCGATGCGGGCCGACTTCGTCGGTTTTGTGATGGTACTCATTTTCCTGCTGCATCCGCCGTTCAAAGTTCGCAAGGGCGGACGGGAACACTCCGCATTCATTGTGGCAGATGTATGTCTGTGCGTTCTGGCCGTTGTCATTGCCGCCTATATCACGCTCAACAGCGAGGATATCATGGCGCGTATGCGCTATATGGATGAAGTTTCTCTTTCGGCAAAGATACTTGGTTTTTCCGCCATTGCCCTTACCCTGGAAATCACCCGCCGCACCACCGGACTGCCCCTCGTCATCATCGCTCTGGTATTTCTTGCCTACGCTTTCTGGGGAGACATGCTGCCCTCCGCCCTGAAGCGCATGCCCATCACCACGGACATGATTCTGGAATGCTTGTACCTTTCCAACGAGGGGCTTTACGGCATACCCACTTCGGTCGCTACCAGCACCATATTCTGCTTTATCATGTTCGGAGCCTTTCTGGAGCGTTCGAATATGATAAATATTTTCATGGACATTTCCTGCCTGCTGACCAAAAAGTCAAAGGGCGGTCCCGCCAAGGTCGCCATTTTCGCTTCGGGCATGTTCGGAACATTTTCCGGATCTGCTGTGGCCAACGTGTACGGCACGGGTATTTTTACTATTCCCCTGATGAAGAAAGTGGGCTATCGGCCTGAGTTCGCCGGAGCGGTGGAAGCCGTGGCTTCCACCGGAGGGCAGATCATGCCGCCCATCATGGGCGCGGCGGCCTTCATCATGGCCGATCTGGCCGGGGTTCCCTATCTTTCCGTGGCAAAGGCTGCGTTGCTGCCTGCCGTGCTCTACTATCTTTCCCTATGGTGCATGATCCATTTTGAAGCGGTTAAAACAGATCTTGGCTATATCGATCCCGAACTGGTGCCCACCCGCAGACGCGTTATAATGCGCCTGTATTACCTGCTTCCCATCGCTATTCTCATCGGATTCATGTGCATGGGACGCAGTGTCAGCTTTTGCGCCAACATTGCCACGCTGTCCGTGTTTATCATCGCCCTGTTCAGCGCAGAGACTCGCTTCACCTTCCGCAGTTTGTGCGATGCGCTCATTCTTTCTGCCAGAAACGTTTGCATGATCGGGGCTTGCTGCGCCTGCGCGGGCATCATCATCGGCGTCATCTCCCTTACCGGCGTGGGTTACAAGCTGATGGCCGTCATTACTTCCTTCGCCGGGGATAATCTGTTTCTGCTCTGTATCTGTCTGATGATCACCAGCATGATCCTGGGTATGGGAGTGCCCACGGCCCCGGCTTATATCATTGTGGCCACGTTGGGCGCTCCGGCGCTGATCAAGGCCGGTTGCCTGCCCATCGTCGCGCATATGTTCTGCTTCTATTACGCCATTCTGTCTGTGATTACGCCGCCAGTCTGCCAGGCAGCCTTTGCCGGGGCGGCCATTGCGGAGGCCGACGCCATGCGCACCGGACTCACCGCCGCCAGGCTCGCCGTGGTGGCCTTTGCCGTGCCCTTCATGTTCATTTACGCGCCCGCGCTGGCCGCACAGGGCAGTTATGCGGAGATCTCCCTGGCCGTGTGCACCAGCCTTGCTGGGGTGGTGGCGCTATCTAGCGGTATGCAGGGCTGGCTGCTGACCCGGGCTGGCACAGTGGAGCGGGGGGTACTCATTGGCGGCGGCCTGTGTATGATTCTGCCCGGAGCCAAGACCGATATAATCGGTATCGCGCTGTGCGGAGGCGTTCTGCTCATGCAGATTATCGCCGGAAAACGGGCCTCTGCCCAGGCCGCATGACGGCCGCCGGCGTCATTGCGAGAATTTTGAAGAGAAACAGTTCCAACCTGTTACCAGACAAGGAGTTCACGATGAAGCTTTTTCTCAGAGTCATGATTCTTGCTGCGGGAGCGACCGCCATGCTTTCCTCTCCGGGGTATGCGGCCGGGAAAATCGAAATTAACGCGGCGGCGGGCAATCAAGGCGGGGTGTTCTATGTCGGCATGGGAGCGGTAGGCAACGCCATCATGCAGGATAACCCCGATATCGATTATACCATGTTCCCTTCCGCCGGGTTCACCAACATCATGCGCGTACAGAGCAACCAGAGCCAGATCGGTGTCGCCCAATCCATCAACACCTATATGGGTGCGCGCGGCATGAAGCCGTTTCGGGGCGTTCAGGACAAGGTGTTGGGGCTTGTCAACGTCAATACGAGCGCCCATACACATATTGTGGTGACCGAAGCTTCCGGCATCACCTCCCTTGAGCAGATCCGTGACGAGAAACTGCCCATCCGCATCAACATCAATCCCACGGGCGGCAACAACGAATTGGTACCCAGGCTTATATTTGAGGCCTACGGTATAGGCTGGAAGGAACTTCGGGAACAGGGGGGCAAGCTTTTTCCGCTTTCCATTCCGGATTCCATCGACATGATGAAGGATGGCCGCATTGATGTAGATGTATACCACGGGGAAGAACCCGCCTATAAATATTCCGATATCATGTCCGTTACCCGAATCCGTTTTCTGCCCATTGACGAGAAAATCGCTCAGAATATCGCCAGGGAATACGGCATGAGCGTCACAGAGTTCTCGGAAAGCGCCTACGGCGGCGCGGCCAAAGGGATTCGCGGGCTCACCACGCACACCGAGCTGGTCGTTAACGCCGATATGCCCGAAGAGCTGGTGTATCGCATCACCAAGGCCATTATCGAGCACCGGGACGACATTGTTACCGCCGTTCCTCTATGGGCGACGCTTACCCCCAAAGACGCGCCCCATACCTCTGTACCCTTGCATCCCGGTGCCGCCAGATACTACAGGGAAATCGGCATGCTGAAATAATGCTATCCCCGGCCGGTCCGGAATTACGGACATGGGACTGTTCTCAGGCGTAAAGGAAGTTTTGACGCTTCAGACTTCGCTCGGTTCCATCCGCTGGCGACTCCGTTGCTGGAGGCTGGAACCGAACGGAATAGCCGCTCCCTGAAGGGGAGGTTTCGAAGCGTAAAGGAAAATTTTGATGAAAGAGGTCGCCATCGTGACCGGTTCTGCTACCGGTATAGGGCTTGCCACAGCCTGCTTGCTTGCTCCGAAGTATTTCGTCATCACCACATGGCTTCGGACTGCTCCCGACGCCGGGCTTCTTGAGGAAATCGGCGGCGCCGCCATTCAGTGCAATGTGGGGGATTTTGAAGATTGCCGTCGTCTTGTGGCGGAAGCGCAGACATACGGCCCTGTGGTCGGTCTGGTGCACAGCGCGGCGATCAATCCGACCCCCGCGCCTTCCGTGGCCGATATGGAACCGGAATTCTGGGAACATATTCTGCACAACAATCTCACCAGCGCCTTTTATATGGCCAAGGCGGTCATACCCGCGCTGCGGGCCGGCGGCAGGGGATCCATGGTATTTGTCAGCTCTACTGCGGGCCGTAACGGATTCTCCACTGCGGGCGGACAGCCCGGCCACGCCAAGACCGCCTATGCTACCAGCAAGGCGGGTATTATTGCCTTTACCAAAGGCCTTGCCAGGGAACTTGCGGAAGAAGGCATACGCGTGAACTGCATGGCTCCCGGCCCCATTGATACCCGCATGCTCCCCAATCGGGAAGCCACAGCCAAGCGTGTTCCCCTCGGACGTATCGGCACGCCGGAAGAAGCGGCCAGAGCTATTGCCTTCCTGTTGGATGACGCCACCTTCACCACCGGTTGCACACTGGATGTATGCGGCGGGCAATATATGAACTAGATGTAATGTTTCAATAGGTTGTTCACCTTCCCTAACTCCGGTAAAGCTGGATTTACGACAAAACAGCAAACCGGGAGAAAGAGAAGGTGAATAGTCATAAGAATGACAAAATCTCCTCGTTATGCCGGGAGTCATACATGGATCTCAAGGATATGCAGTATTTCTGCACGATTGTGGAAGAAGGGCAGATCAGCAAGGCCGCGAAAAAGCTCAACCTCAGCCAACCACCGCTCAGTCTGCGTCTCAAGGAGATGGAGAGCGAGATCGGCTGTCCGCTCATTCTCCGCAGTGGCGGTCAGTGGAAAATCACCGCCGAAGGGCAGGTGCTTTACCATAAATGCCAGCAGATACTTAGTCATACCAGCGGATTGGCAGAGAGTGTACGCAATGCGGTGTCCGAATGCCGCGGCAAGGTACGCATCGGCATCGGTTCTCACTGCATGTCCTTTTTTCAGAAAATCGTTCCCACACTCATCAACCGCTATCCCGACATATCCTGCCGGACCGTGGTTGCGGATTCGCCCACCATCGAACGCTATCTGCAGGAGAGATCCATTGAGCTTGCCGTGTTGCGTCTCAACCTCAGCAACAGCAATTGCACTACCTACAATCTGCCCGTGCAGCATATGGTCGCCGTTTATTCCAATCTGATCGAGCCGCCGAAGCATAAGGAAAAGGTCGGTTTCGAGGACTTGGTAGAACACCCCCTGCTGTTTTCGCGGCGCTGGGCGGATTCCGAGGGGTTCCGGCCCATTGTTGCGGCATTTCAGGCGAAACACCTCAAGCCGCGCATCGTGCTCGATACCCAGATGCCCTGTATGCTTTTCGAACTGCTGTATACCACGCCCGCCATTGCCATCATGCCGAATACGGAAATTCCGGCATACCGTTTTCACGAGTTCCCGGTTCGGACCATCGATCATTTTGTCGTTTTTCAGCCGGTGCTGGCCTGTCTCAGCGATTCCTATCTTACTCCTCAGGCAAATGCCGTCATGGAATTGTTAAAGGAACTTTGTACTGGATGATATCTATTTTTAAAATATATAGCAGGGCTATAAAAAAAGTCTTTGTCACTTAATATGCTGATAGTTTATCCTGAACTCCTCAAATGCTGCTCATACCAATATGGAAAAGTAGAGCTTAATTTTTATGAGGAGAGAAAAGATGAACGTTTTGGCGTTGAATGGAAGCCAGAATTCCAAAGGTGTTACGTACCATGCAGTTCAACTTGTCGCAGATGAACTGAAAAAGGAAGGCATTGGTCTTGATATAGTTCATGTGGGGGCAAAACCCCTCGCGGGGTGCATTGACTGCCGCAAGTGCCGCACCAGCGGGCATCGTTGTATTCACAACGATATCGTCAACAGAATCATAGACATGTTGCCTGATTACGACGGCCTGATCTTGGGCTGCCCGGTGCATTACATGGGGATCCCCGGTCCCTTCAAAGCTTGCCTCGACCGTTTGCTCTACGCCACGGAGCACCTGGAGGGATGGGGGCCGAAACCGGCTGCGGCCATAGCCGTGTGCAGACGCGCGGGGGCCATCAGTACGGCGCAGCAACTCGGCAACTATTTGAACTGCGCCAACCTGCTCACCGTGAACAGCCAGTACTGGAATGTCGTGTTCGGCTGGAAGCCGCAGGAGTTTCTGGAACAGGACGCGGAGGGCGTGCAGACCATGCGTGTGCTCGGCCGCAACATGGCCTGGATTCTGAAGGTCATTGAGGCATCGAAAGGTGTCATACCCACTCCGGTGTACGAAAAGCGCGTGCGCGCCAACTTCTGCCGCTGAGCCCGCTTTTTCGTGCAGGCCGCGTCATGTGTCCGGCCAGGGACTTTTTCGTTTCAGCTCTCCAAAAGGACAGTCGTATGATTATCGATTTTCGCCTGCGTCCTCCGTTCGGCGATTACGTCAAGCTGGGAATGTACACCGACAAGGCACGCTGCCGGAGTTACGCGGCCAATATCGGTTGTGAATTCGCCCCATCGGTTGCCGAGGAATCCATGGAACTTCTGCTCGATGACATGGACAGAAACGGCATTGACATGGGAGTGGCCACAGGTCGGGTGGCGCATTTTGCGGGGGGCATGAGCAACGATACTGTCATCCGCCTGGTGGAAGCGTATCCCCGGCGTTTTACGGGCTTTGCGGGGCTTGATCCCCGGGACTGGCGGGAGGCTGTCCGGGAACTGCATCGTACGGTCGTGGACGGGCCACTCAGGGGAGTTGTGCTGGAACCCGGAGCCGTCCGCCCCCCGATGTATGGAAATGATCCACGGTTGTATCCTGTATATGCCGAATGCGAAAAGTACGACATTCCGGTTATGGTCATGCTCGGAGGTAATGCCGGACCCAATGTGAACTACAGCTTTCCGGAAATCATTCATCAGATCGCAGCGGATTTCCCCACTGTGAACTTCATCGTTTCCCATGGCGGCTGGCCTTGGGTACAGGCCGTGCTCGGTGTGTGCTTTGTGCAGCCCAACATTTATTTGAGCCCGGATCTGTATCTCTTCAACCAGCCGGGTTGGCAGGATTATGTGACCGCTGCGCACGCCTATATGCAGGATCGCCTGCTGTACGCCTCTGCATATCCCTTCCTGCCGCTGGACTGCGTCCAGCGCTTCAAGGCCATGTTCAAACCTGAGGTGCTGCCCAAACTCCTGTATCAGAATGCGGTGAAGCTTCTGAAACTGGAACCGCACGCCACTGAAGAATCTCCCGTTGCAGCGGATGAGCGGCAACCGGCGGCGTAAGTGCGCAGGTGCCCTTTGAGTCGGAGGTGACCATGGTTATAGATTTCAGGCTGCGCCCGCCCTTTGGCGCTTATCTGCATATAGGTATGTACGCGGATAAAAACGCTGCGGACTTCTATGCACGTAATACCGGTATGAGCCGTTCGGAGTCGGCGCGGCGGGAATCCATGGAGCTGCTCCTGCGGGAAATGGAGGAGAACGGCATTGATATGGGTGTGGTCACGGGGCGCATCGGTCATCGCAAAGGTAATGTCGAAAACGATGAAATCATCCGTCTCGTCCGCCAATATTCCGCCAAATTCGTGGGATTTGCCGGGTTGGACTCCGGGGACGTTCAAGCCTCCATCCGGGAGATTCACCGTGTCTGCCTGGACGGGCCGCTCAAGGGCGTCGTACTGGAGCCGGGTTCCATGGAAAAGCCGCGTTACGCCGATGACGCGCGGCTTTACCCTGTCTATGCGGAATGTGAGAAATACGGCGTACCGGTCATGCTCATGATCGGCGGGTGCGCTGGCCCGGATCGCGGTTATTCCCATCCTCGCATCATCAGCCGGGTAGCGGCAGACTTTCCGGGGGTGAATTTTATCGTTTCCCACGGATGCTGGCCCTTTGTGCAGGAAATTTTGGGCGTCTGCTTTTATCAGGAAAACATTTTCATCAGTCCGGATC
>JAEXGX010000034.1 GCA_023450535.1 Pseudomonadota bacterium
CGGCGGAAGCGTTTCAGTGCAGAGTCCAGCCCCTTGCGCCAGAAGGCAGGCGAGAGCGGAGAACAGGATCCGGGAGGATTGCAGCCCGGGTCGGATGCTTTTCCGTTTGCCGGAGGAAGAGGTGGGAGCAACAGCCTGCCCAGCCCCACGGTGAGCAGGGTACGCGTCACGGCGGCCAGCAGGGTCAGACCGGTGTAGATGACGGCAGGGAAACCCAGCACCGGCCAGGTAAGGAAAAATATGGACGGCGTATGCGTCAGCCATGAAGGCAGGCTGTTGAACAGGTTGGACAGAACGACTTCCCGTTCGGACAGTTTGTTCTGCGCGTAGGCCTCGCCCAATAACGCGTTGGCTGAAGCGGGAGAGAAGAAGGCCAGCGCAAAGGCCGCCGCAGGAGCATCCCCCAGTCTTGCCCGGCGGATCAGGGGGGCGGCGAGTCTGGCCAGATGGCGCGTCCACTGCATGCCTTCAATAAAAGATGCGGCAAAAAGCCCGGCAACCAGTCCGGTGAACATACGGCTCATGGGACCGAGTAACGAGACTGTGAGTTCGGTCCATACGCTGTCCATGATGTCAACTCTCCAATAGGTCATGGCGGCTGGCGCGAGCGATGACTGCTGCGTCCACACGGGCGGCCCCTGCCCGGATCAGGGCTTCTGCTCCTTTGCGCAGGCTGGTTCCGGTGGTGGAGGTGTCGTCCACCAGCAACAGACGCAGCCCTTTGGCTTGGGGAGAGGCTACAAAGACGTGGTCAAGGTTGGCCAGTCTGTCCTTACGGGACAAAGAGGTTTGCGGCGGGGTATTACGGGTCTTGAGCAGCAGGGAGTCCCGAATGGGCACGTTCCGGCGGCGCGCCGTGAGGCGCGCGATTTCCCGGCATTGGTTGAAGCCGCGTACGCGCAGTCGATCCGGATGCAGAGGCATGGGGACAATAGCGTCCACTTCGGGGAGATCCCGGCAGATATCAGCAAGGATGGAGGCCAGCAGAGCAAGGCAGGCGCTGTCCGCTGAAAACTTGGCCCGGTGCAGAGTTTCGCGCAGGGCCCCCTTAAAGGCTCCGTGGAAGCGGAAGTTCGTCCAGAGCGGCGGTTCGCTCAGGCACTTGCCGCAGGGTGTATTCGGAGAGTGGGCGTCGACCATGAGTTCGCCGCAGTGCGGGCAGTGCCCAGCAAGGCGGCGTGGCATGGAATTACGGCACACCGGGCATGCAGCCCGCATCGGGCCGGAGAAATCTTTGGCGGAATCATCCGCAAAGACGCTGTGGCAGACAGGGCAACGGCGTTCAAAAATATGCAGGGCATTCTGCAATTTGGCGGGAAGGCTCACAAGCCCATCCGCAAACATGCCTGCAAGCTCGCGCGGCCCGTCTGGTATATGACTGGAGAAAAAACTCATGCCGCAATCAGGACAAATTGATCAGTGAACGGGCATATTCCCGTACGCGAGTCCGTGCCTCCGCGTCGCCGGATAGCGCATTCGGGGCGTCCAGACCATACAGCGTCAGCGGATCGATGAGAGTCAGCCCCAACGCGGCAGCGACATAACGCAATGTAAGCAACGACCCTTCAAAAAGTCTGGAACCGTGCTTGCGTGCAGCCAGCAACACGACGGCGAGCTTCGCGTCACGTCCGGGTCTTTCTTGCGGAGGCAAATGCCAGCTGTATTGGCTACGGTCGAGCAGTGCTTTGAGCCGGGCGGGGAGATGATAAAAATGAATGGGCGAGACAAGGACATTGACGGGCAAGCCCTGGTTTGGAGAGCAGAGCGCGGAAAGCAACAGGTTCGTTTCATCCTGCCCCGCCATGGAGCATATGCCGGGGTGGGAGGCACAGAAGTCGCATGCGATGCAGGGCCGGATGATGAAGTCGGACAGCCTGCGGACGACAAACGGGACGTTTGGGCGTTGCGCGGTAAATTCTTCACCGACAACGCGCGCTGCTTCATCGCAGTTGCCGTCCTTGCGCGGGCTGCAGGACAGTACCAGTGTGTGCTGAGTGCGTTGAATGCAGTTGTTCATATGCTGCAGAAGGGGTTGTGCGCCGCTTCATCGCCCACCGTGGTAACGGGGCCGTGCCCGGGATAGACAACGGTGTCGGGCGGCAGGGTGTAGATGCGCTCGCGCAGGGAACGGCACAGGGTATCCGCATCACCGCCGGGGAAATCGGAGCGCCCGACGGAACGGTAAAACAGCACATCGCCCGCAAGCAGCGCCTTCTCCTGGGGAATATAATAGCACAGGCTCCCGGCAGAGTGCCCCGGCGCATGGATAACCTCGCACTCAATTCCTCCCCAGGCGTAGCGGCCGGGGGCAAGAATTTCGGCCTTGAAGGCGGGAACTTCAGGCAGACCGAAACGCATGCCGCGCGAAAGCAGGGTATCTTTCATTTTCCAGTCTTCATCGCCCACCTGCACGGGCAGACCGACGGCTTCGGACAACGCCGCGCAACCGGAAGCATGGTCGAAATGCAGGTGGGTAAGCAGAATGGCGCGCAACGTCAGCTCTTCCTGTTTCAGCGCATTCAACACCAGGGATGTTTCATCCGGCGGATCGGCGATAATGGCATCCTTGCCGTTGTGCACGAGATAGGCGTTATTTTCCAGGGGGCCGTAAGTAAAGGTCAGAATAGGCATGGTCACCTCACAAAGTAGCGAGCAGAATAGACCGGATGCCAGCTCCCTTCAAGCGTTATTACGGTCAAGCAGGATTCCGACTTTTCAGAATCGGGTAAAGACGCTATATCTCGCGCATGACACAAGTATCTTCCTCCCCAGCAAAGAACGGGCTGACAAGGCGCGACATTTTGGTCTTTGAACAGCTTTTGCGCAATGACATGGCCCGTATTCTTCCGTTTGAAGCGCATGCTCTCTATTTCCCTCGCGCGGACGAAGTACCTTCTCCCATCTGGATCGGAGGGGAGTCTCGCCTGCTTCTTCCACTGCGGCGCGAAGGCGTCTTTCTTGGCGTGCTTCTGCTGCGGGGCGTTGATCCCGAAGCGGCGGAACGCCTGTTGCCGCATTTTCCCGCCATTGTGGAATTATGTCTGGACAATATTGCGCAGTGCAAGCGGGCACGCAGTGATGCCCTGACCGGCCTTGCTTCTCGTGATACCCTGCTGGAGCGGGTGGCAGGCGGGATTGGCGGCATACGCCGTTCATTTGCTTCCGAAATGGAACGCGGGCAGGCTTTGGACGACGCTCCGGGTAATGTTTCCACTGAAGCCACCGCTGACGCAACTGCTGGCGTCGCAAGTGACGCTGGAGGAGTCGCATTTGGCGATATGTCCGGCAAAAGCGTTGGGAATTCCGCCGGGCGGGTGGCGGCAGTGCGGGAAGCCGGAGCCGATCCGGAACAGCCCTGGTATGCGTCGCTCGGGCTAGTGGTTCTTCGTGTAGCGAGCTTGCGTCGTATTCAGCGGACATGCGGCCATGCCTTTGCAGAACGCCTGTTATCCCGCATGGGAGAAGCGTTGCGCTCGGCCCTGCCCGAGGAGGCAATGGCGGGACGTTGTGGAGATGCTGAATTTGCGGTGCTGTTGCCGGGAGCGTCCGTGCGCAGCGCCGAAGCACATGCGCGGGAGTGGGCGCGGTGCATGGAGGCTGTACGGGAGCGCAACACGTTAACCGGCGTGGAAATATCCGCCACAGTGTTTGCGGGATATGCCCTGTTTCCGCAGGACTGGGAGGGCGGCAAGACCTCCCGTGAGCCGGAGGAGGAAGCCGGGCTGCTGCTGGACAAGGCGCGTCTGGCTGCGCACAGAGCGCGGGCCGGGGAAGTGTCCGGCCTGACCCAGGGCGGAGTGGGCCAACTTTCCGGCGATGGTAAAGTTCTGGGTTATGGCATGATTCTTTCACACGGCGGGCTGGTGGATCAGATTCTTCCTCTTTCTCGAGTGCGCGTGACGCTGGGGCGAGATGTCGGCGCACGGGAAGGCCAGCGCTTTTCCGTATGGTCGCTGGATTATCCCGTGCGGCAGGGCACGGTTCCCCAGGGGGGGGAGCAGCTTGAACCCTTGTTCAAGGGGGAAATCGTGCTGGTGGATGTGCGCGAGGACTTTTCTCTCGCTGATATTCTGCTCCAGGGTGACCCCGCTTGGCCGCTGGAACCGGGTGATCGGCTTTCCCTGCTCCCGGAGGAATACAATACGGATTTCAGCAGCGGGCATTCCCTTGGAGAGGGGGATGTAGACGCTTCTGCCCGTCCCGACGTATTGACTGGGCTTTATCGTCATGGCGATTTTTTGGCCCGTATGGCGCAGGCGGCGGAAGAGCATTCCGTCTTTGCGCTGGTAATGGCCCGTTTTGATCAGGCTCCTGTGGATGCTTCGGGGCGTCGGCTTGATGCGGAGCATACCGTGGCCCTTGCCGCCCGCACTGTGCGGCGCTTACTAGCGGAACAGCGCGAGGAAGGTGAAGAGTTTCGGCCTGCCGGGCGGGATATGCTCATGGGACGCTACAGCTTGAACAGCTTGCTGGCTTTTCACCCCGGCCTGACAGCTCCGGGTGCTTGGAAGGTCTATGGCGAACTGGCCGCCCGTCTGCGCGAGGAGCTGGGCGTGGAGTTGTCCATAGGGGTTTGTTGTCTGCCTTTCCTTAATTTTCGAACTGCGGATGCGCTGGAATGCTGCCGTAAGGCCCTGGAGTATGCGTTGCTGCTGCCTGCTCCGCATGTTGGGGTTTTCGACAGTGTGGCTCTGAATATCAGCGCGGATAAAAAATACAGTCAGGGCGACATGTTCGGCGCGTTGGAGGAATACCGTCTGGCGTTATTGGCCGATGAGGACAATACGCTGGCTTGGAATTCGCTGGGTGTGTGCCTGTCTGGCCTGGGACGGAAGGGCGAGGCCATGCGCGCGTTTGAGCAGGCCGTGCTCCGCAGACCGGATGACGCGGCGGCGCATTACAATCTCGGGACGGTATGCGTTGCAGTCGGAGACACCGAAGAAGCGAAGAGTCGTTTTCAGACCTGTCTGAAGCTGAATCCCTCCCATTTTTATGCTCGCATTCGATTGGGCGAGCTGGCGGAAAACAGAGGGGACATGGCCGCTGCCCGCGAGTTCTTCCGGGGAGCGCAGGAGACGGACGAGGCAAGCCCGTTGCCGCACCGCTGTATGGCCAGGATTGAATTGAAGGCACACAGGCCGGACAAGGCCCGTGAGTGTTTGCATCAGGCGCTGCTGCGGAATCCGCAGGACGCCCTCAGTTTGCAGCTTATGGCAAAAATGTATCTTGATGGCGGGGAAGACGCGGAGCTGGCCGAAACCTTGGCCCGGCAGAGTGTGGCCTTGCGGCCCGAACGCCGTGCGGCGTGGCTGGAACTGGCGCGGGCACTGGAAGCACAGGGCCGGGAACGCGAGGCTCAGCAGGCGCGCATCCGGGCGTCGGACGTGTAGCTTTGGGTAGGGTGGAGGAGTACGAGAGTGGGGGAAGGGTGCTTTTTACAAAAAGCACCCTTCCCCCACACCCCCATCCCGCAAAAATTTTTTAGGCGTCGTTGAACGATAGGGAATGTATGGATTTGTTGCCGTCAGGCTCCCGGATTTTGCTGCACGTCTGTTGCGGTCCCTGTTCGCTCATGCCGATCCGGTATCTGCGCGGGGAAGGGTTGGATGTGACGGCCTATTTTTTCAATCCCAATATTCACCCGGCAGATGAATACGAAAAGCGCCGCGCCGCCATGTGGCAGGTAGGGGAAATGTTGGATCTGCCGGTGTTGTTCGATCCGCAACCTTCCCTGCCGGGTGCGTTGGCTGTGGACTCCGCCGTCTGGCTTAAGGCACTGAAAACAGAGGTTCCGCGCTGTCTGGCAGAGTATGAAGCGTGCGGAGAGGAAGAGCGGAAGCGATTATTCCCGGCGTGGGATGATGCTGTGGAACGGGCTGTGGGGTTGCCGGAGTTGGCGGCTGAACGGGCAGGCGATCTGGATGGCAAGGGGGCACCTGATTTTTTCCGGGAAGGCGTACGCTGCGTGTGTTGTTACCGTGTCCGTATGGAGGCAAGCGCACGGCTGGCAAAGGCGCGAGGATTCGCCGCGTTTACCTCCAGTCTGCTGTATTCCCGTTACCAGCACCATGAACTCATTGTCGCGGAGGCTGAGCGGGCGGCACGCCTTTTCGGTGTGTCGTTCCTGTACCGGGATTTTCGCGCATACTGGCAGGACGGTATTGATTTTTCCAAAGAGCTGAAGCTCTATCGGCAGAAGTGGTGCGGCTGCATTCTGAGCAAAGCTGAAGCCGAGGCGTGGAAAAAGCTGCGCGAGGAACGCCGTGCCGCAACCCGCGCCGCGCGCCGGGCGGAACACGAAGCCAATGTTGCGCGCAAACAGGGGCGGAATGGGGCGTAAAAAGTGAATATTGCGACAAGACAGAAGATTTTTTCGACGCCCCAAAAAATCCGCTTGACAGTCCAGTCTGTCCGGCCTATCTTCTCCAAACAATGTCGCGGGGTGGAGCAGCACGGTAGCTCGTCGGGCTCATAACCCGAAGGTCGTAGGTTCAAATCCTGCCCCCGCAACCAAAACAAAATCAGGCGGTTAGCTGTAAAAAGCTGACCGCCTTTTTCTGTGAGGTGCTAACAAATTGCTAACACGGCGCGCATCTGCTACGGCTGATAACAGCAGGAAAGGCAACAAGGGAGGCTGTCGGCATGGCTCACAAGCGCGTCAAATCAAGCCGTTTTCCGGGGGTATACTGGCGGGAAACAACAGACCCGAAACGTCGGCACAACGGCAGGCCGGATCGCTGCTATGATTACTGTATCCGTGAGGCTGGGAAGCTCAAGTGGGTGGCCGTGGGCTGGGCCAGCGAGGGATTCAGCGAACAGAAAGCCGCCAACATGCGCCGCGAAGCTCTGGAAAATTTGGCCCGTGGTGACGAGGTAAGAAAGGAACAGGCGGCCACGTTTACCATGAATGCCGCCGCAACTGCCTATTTTGACTGGATGGAAGGCGAAGGAAAACACGCCAAGCAGGAGCGGAATCGGTATGATGTGCATGTGCGTGACGTGCTGGGACATTTGCCTGTTAGCACCGTTAGCACCGATCATGTGGATAGCCTGAAAAAAAGAATGCTCAAGACCCACGCTCCGGCTACCGTACTGAAAGTGCTGGCGACATGCCGCGCCCTGGTCAACCATGCCGTGCGGGACGGGAAGTGGGAAGGCGTGAACCCCTTCGGGCGGGACAGGCTGAAAATGCCAAGGCCGCAGAACAAGGGAGAGCGGTTTCTTACGCCGGAGGAAGCCCGCGCACTTCTGGACGCTCTGGAAAAGCGCAGCCCACAGCTTCACGACATGGCGTGGCTTTCTCTGAAAACGGGCCTGCGAAGTACGGAAATTTTCCGGCTCACCGGCGCGGACGTGGACGCTCCGGGCGGTGTCCTATGGGTGACGGAGAAGGGGGGGCGGCGTGTGGCCGTGCGCGTGGCGCCGGACGTGATCCAAATGCTGGCCGAGTATGGGCGGAGTGCCGGGGAATATATTTTTCAGGCCCGTGGCGGCAGGAAGCTGAAACAGATCAGCGATACCTTTGAGCGGGTGTGCATAGAATTGAAGTTCATGCCCGAAGATCCGGAAGAACGGGCCAAGATGGATAAGCGCAAAAAGGTCTGGTTTCATACGCTCCGGCACACCTTCGCAAGCTGGCTGGCCCAATCAGGTACGGTGACGTTGCAAGAGTTGCGGGACATCATGCGCCATGAAAGCATTACCATGACGGAACGGTATGCGCACCTGATTCCTGGCAAAGCGGAAACGAAAGTGGCATTGATTGGGGATATATTGAATGCGGAGGATTGAGTATGAGTGATTTAATTTTCAAATTTGGAATGCAAATTGAATTTGATAAAAACAAGGATGAAATAAATATAGATAAGCATGGTTATTCTTTAGAATGCGCTGTTGATATATTATACTCTCTTTTGTTACTACAAAAATAAAATTAATAATTTCTGATGAATTTGAAAAAAATGGAGAAATGAGGTATAAAGCTATGGCATTGTACCAGGATAAAGTGGTTTTTTTATTTTCACAATGCGAGGCGATAATATGAGGCTTATATCTTTTCGTGACGCAAATGAAAAAGAAGAGCAAGAATTTTGGGAAAACATGGAAAAATAAACACCAGAAGAGCGGTTATAAATACTCTTCTGGTGTTCAGGGAGGGTACAAGGCTTATTCCGTAAGCACTTTCTGCGCTTCATCCCACTTTTGCACGTCCGCAGGGTCTTAGGCCGGGCGACGGCCAAGTTTGCGGTATGACGGACCTTTCTTGAGACTGCGCCACAGTTCCAGAGTGCAGGGTTTCACGCCGAGATAGGCGGCGGCTTCCTGGGTGTTGAGCTTTTTATTGGGCATGGTGAATCTCCTTTCATGGGGTTGCATGGTTTTCGTTACGAGCAAAACAGCCCGGATGCGAAAACGTATCCCTGTTTCAAAGGAGAAAAAATTGGCGTGTCAGAAAAGCCTAAACAAAACCTCCCCATCTCAGGTTGAGACAGGGAGGTTTTGTGTTTTGTTACGTTAATTCAGTTTATTGCTGCATAGGGAATACGTCGCGCAACGAAGCTGACCCACTCAGGTTGTCGTACTCTCCTCACCCTGGCAAGGCGCTCCCCCCTGGTTGATATACTCTTTAGGCATAGCCTCGCGGAAAAGTTCCACATAAGCGGCAGGCACGTTTTCTATGCCACGCAATTTGCCGATGGCCAGATATTTGCGCTTGATGTCTTCACGAGACAAGGTGCGTGGAGGTTTCACCTCGCAGGTGACATTATGAGCAAGTTCTATAAGCACAGTCATGTGCTTTTGCGCGTCTTCAAGCTGCAATTTCAAACGCCCCGCACTTCCCGAGGCAGATGTGTATAGCCCCGTAACCTTCTTGTTCTCTTGGCGTAAGTCAGCGTTCATCTTTTCAAGAACTGTCAATTGGGCCGCTGTAGTGTCACTACCCTGTGTCGCCTGCCCTCACTTGTTTTGCTCCGCTTGGATGATGGATTGGATTTCATCATAGTCACAGCAGTAATGCGCTGAGCCTAACGCGCTTAGCCGATCAGAACGGAAAAAAAGTGGGGAGAGAAACGTAGAAATGATTTTGTACTCTACGTTATCCATAACATCAACGCCAAGTGGGGTTTTTGACCTGAACACACTGATAGCATAATGCTTGAGCACCTTGATGCTCTCAGCATGTGTAGTGGCGTGCAACAGGCGCATGGCTTCATTGAGGCGAATCGCCTTCGGCAGCGTCGTTGTTCCCCAAAGAGAAAAGAAGTTGTACGCCAACAAGCAGACAGGCGTTGTCACCAGAAAACCACAAATAAGCACGAATATCACGTCAAACCAAGGTCATACATGGATGCATCAGCGACAGCCCGCCTCAACAGTATGGCGCATATGATGGCGGTCGTGTACAGCTCAAGTATGTCCATGATAACCACTGCCATGTATCGGATGGTTCTGATGGTATTAAGCTTTTGAGCAGTGTTCATGCCAGCACTTCCCACTTGCCGCCCTTTGTGGGGCCGACGCGGCGTATCGCTCCAGTTCCTTCAGGCGCTCCAGGTGCCGTAAGACAGTTCTTTTAGAAACGCCTAGTGCCTCAGTGAGTTTTTTGCTTGTTATCTTAGGGTGTTGACGCAGAAGGCCCAACATGACCGTTGCCATTTCCGGAGACGAATCAATGTTTTCTGGTGACATTTTTGGTGACAAGCCTTCTGTTTCTGGTGCCATTGGTGACATTTCCGGTGGCGCTGTCACTAATGGGTTTGCATCTTGGGAAACCCTGTGAACAATGCTCTTGAACAGGCAGTCGTCACGGTCATCAATAAATTCAATGTGCGGCCGGTTCTCCAAGGCGCGGTTTATGCCTGAGCCAAGTCCGTGGTAAGGCAAAAGCCCCTTGGCTGCATAGGAAACCAAGATGGGGTTACGAATATTGGAATTGCCTTCTTTAATCTTTTCCACCGTCAGGTTATTGGGCAGGTGGCCGGGGCTGATGATCTCTATTTTGTTGTCAAAAATAAAGATGCGGATGGCTGCGCTGACCAGATAGTCCCTGTGAATGAGCACATTAACCAGCAATTCTTCAAAAACAACAGGCGAAATCTCCGCTATTCCGGGCGCATTTACTCCTTGACCAGCCTGAACCTTATGCTGATTCCGCATGATAAAAGCGTGACTGTTCTCGAAAATCGTGCGCAGCGGGCCAGAGAAATCTTCTGTGTCCACATAGTCAGAAGAATGGATTTTGTTGCCAGGGTAGCGGATGGCCTTGACCACAAACTGCGGCACAATCCATTCCGGGTGCTCGGCAAACATGAGCGCTCCGGCCAAATTCATATTTTGCAGCAGGCGCAGCATGACCTCCGGCTTTTCGGGGTACTCATGCGTGTAGTGCTTTTGGAGAAAATCCCGAAAGCGCAGCTTGTCCAGCTTGCCGATGTCCGCCTTGGTAGGAAGCTCATCCGCGTGAAACTGCGAACTGATCTGGAACAGGCAGCGCAACTCCTCCTTGGAGTTCACCCGGCGCTTGTCGGGCCCGTTTTCAGCCAGATAACGCCGTTTTTATCAAAATACGGCTTATCCAGCCCCTTGGGCACGGTGAGCACGATCACCAGATTGCCGTTTGCCAGCAACACGTTCTCGGTAAGCACGGTCAGCGGGCTGCGCACCATCTGACTGGCGGCGTTGCTGATGAGTTGATTGATGCGGGCCACAGCCTCGCAGGAAAAGCCAGGCACGTTGCCGTGTTCCGTCACGCCGCTAAAGATGGTGCCTCCGTCGGTATTGGCAAAGGTCGCCATTTCCGCCACCAGAGATTCGGCATTGTGGACGTCGGCTTTGAATTGGCGGGAACTGTCCTCACCAAGGGCGGCCTGGGTGAGCAGGCCGTGTTCGGTAAGCGGCATGACGGGCCTCATTGCGTGGATTCGATGTTGTTCTGACGGCATCATACTGCATCAAAGCAGGGCTGCCTGTGGCGAAATGATAGGGTGAAAAGCGAAGGATATTTATGAGCGCAGCTGGAAAACTAAATTTCTTCAATCCCAATTTGCTTCAGATAGTTATATATTCCATTATAGTAAGATTCTTGCCGCGTTACGTCTGAATTATCGCCATAGGGGATGAAAATTATAAAACCTTGTCGAGCTCTGGTGAGAAGAACGCGATAGGCATTTTTGAGATATTCCTTATCTTCTGCTTTATGGATGTTCATCCAGCGGCTTCCCCTAAAAGCATAATACTCTAAGCCGTGCGATCCAATACGCAAGTTGGCGTCCCAACACACGATGGTCCAGTCGAGTTCCAAGCCCTGAATATCAAACTCTGTAGCTGTATCTTCCAAAAAGTAGGAAGAGCGCACATCGTCATTGTTATTTAGAAACCACTGGACAGCATCAACCTTACTTTGCACCCAGATGCTATATTTTTTGAGCCTTTTTGCTCCTGAGCTTGCAACTATGCCATAGCGTTGAGTACCTTTTGCCTGCTCTCGGACCCATGCCTTCGCGCTTTCAATGTTGCGCGTCATGAGGATGGGGTATGCTTGCGATACCTTGCTGTATAGCTCGCGGGCCGTGCTCTCTTTAAAATCGAGTAATGCTTTTACAAACGCTGCCATGTCTTCACTTCTGTATGAGCGTAGGGACACGGCCAGATGCAAGTCTGGTACAAGCGTATAGTGTGTACCACTGAGGAATGTTTCTATGGGAATATCTCGCGAATACTCGCTGTCCGTAATCTGGTTGGAAACATAGACCTGCCATTTGGGGAAGTGCATTTTGAGCGCCGTAAACCACTCTGCTAAGCCTGCTTCACCTGTATTGATCTCTTGCCCGCCGCCTATCAGGCAAATAATGACTGCCCAATCGTCATGACGATCCATAACGCTTATTAAAAATTCAGGTTCCGACATGGCAAAATTGGTTTTACCCTTTTTTTGCCGCATAAATGATTCAAGCATTGGCAAGGTCCAAGCGCGCTGGGCCTCATCAAAAATGGCAACCTTCTCTATAGGAGCCTTTGTGGTGGCAATGGCATCATCTCTGAAGTGGTGAATGATTTGTATAAATTCTTTTGCTTTTCTCGTAGCTTCAGTTTTTTTGGCACTTGAATGTTGCTGCTGATCGCGAGCCAGAGCCTCTTGTAGCACAGCAACCAGGGGACCGTTTCCTGATAAAAATACCGCATGTTCATTGGCATCGACGCGCTGACGGTCAATGGCAATATTTAGGCCTGCAAGAGTTTTTCCGGCCCCAGGAACACCCGTAATAAAGCAAATGGCCTTTTCTCTTTTGCACTTTGTGCTTTCGATGATTTCGTCAATGGCCTGCGTGGTTCGTGTAAGATTATACGCGCTGGCATCGTTTCTAGATATGTTTTCAACGGAGTGATTGCGGTAAAGGGCTTGTGCAGCCTCAATGATTGTCGGGGTAGGTTTGTAGCGTGAATACATCCACGATGCAGGAGATACATTGCCGTGTGGAAATGATGCGAGCGATTCCATTATGACTTGATGTAGCGTTGTTTCGTTGCAGCATTGAACATTTGTAATATTGCTCTTTAAGTACGTAGAACTAAATTCATGGCTGCTTGCGCGACTCGCCAATAGGATGGGAACAAGCAGTGCGCGGTGGCTTTCTTCATGAAAGTCCTGTAAGTCCAGCGCGTAGTCTGTTACCTGGTTTATTGCGTGGCGTGGAAACTGTGTTTCGCCGATTTTGCACTCAATAAGAAAAACTATGCCCTGATAAATAAAAACAATGTCAATCCTGCTGCCCACGCGAGGAATTGTGTATTCGAAGATGATGTGCCCCTCTTCAAATTTTCGCAACTCTCGCTTGAGTATATTGATTTCTGCAATCCACGAATTACGCTGCAAATCTTCAAGCGCGAAGGGGTGATTTTCCGTGAGCTTGCCAAGGATTGAATGCGGTGTTTCCTCTATAAATTCTGATACGCGGGCGTTGTAGTAAGAGCGTTCCATAAGTCCTCTATATCATGAAAATTAAGGAGTGTTTTCTTTGTATACCAAAACGGAATTGATCCGTTGAGTCCTTCATTCTCATTTTTCTGGCCCGCTCATGGCCAAAATTTTTGCCGCCGCGTTGCCCGCTGCCGTCATGGATTCGGGCAGGAACTGGCCGTATTTCTTCTTGGTGAACTCAGCACTCTTGTGGGTGAGCATTTCCGCGATCATATCCAGAGTGAACTGGCCGCTGTTGGCCAGGGTCACGGCGAAATGATGCCGCAATCCGTGGAAGGGTCGGAATTTGGGCGGCAGATTGGCGGCCTTGCGGATGGTGTCCACGGCGCTGCAATCCTTGCGAAGGGCACCGTCCTTGCCGGGGAAGACGTAGGGGCTGCCGGGAAAGCGCTCATCCTTCCAGGCCAGTTGGGCGCGGATGACCTCTTCAGCCACGTTGCTCAGGCCGATGGACACGGACTTGCCGCCCTTGGGGTGGCGGATGCGGATGAGCTTCATATGGAAGTCGAGGTCGCCCACTTCCAGCTTGAACATTTCGCCGCGCCGCATCCCGGTGAAGAAGGCCAGCAAGAGCATGTTGGCCACGTCGCGCACGGGCCATTCTTTGAGTACGCCCAGAAAGCGCTGGGCCTCCTCCGGCTTCAGGTACTCAACAACCTCGTTGTCCTTGACCGGCATTTTAATCTGAAAGCTTAGGGCCGGGCAGCGGTTGGTCTTGTAGCCGAAGTTGACGATGCGCCGGAGCAGCTCCAAGGCGTTCCACACGGTGGCGGGCTTGCGGTCGCTCAAGGACTTGCGCAACTCCTCGATGACCTGGGGCGTGATTTCGGTGACGGTGCGCTTGCCGCACAGGGGCAGCAGATGGTTCTGGTAGCGGTTTTTGTCGGTGACAATACCCTTGAGCGTGGGGCCTTTGATTTCAAAGTAGGCGTCGCCGATTTCCTGAAAGGGCCGGTTCTTTTCGCTCTGCTCGCGGCGAATCTCTTTGGCGGTTTTGACTTCTTCACCGTGCCGCACAGCTTTGACACGCGTGGCGCGGATTTCTGCCGCCACGTCCGGCCCATAGCCCTCGGAGATTTTGCCTACCTTTTCCCATATTAGTCGACGACCGGATTTAAAAGTAATATAGAAGCAAAGGTCGGGAGAACCGTTAAAAATCTCCGACGTTTCATACACATAAACGCCAGCCCATTTTTTGGGGTGGTAGCGCCTTTTTTGCGTAGCCATAAGCTGCCTTGGGCTGTGGGTAGGAAGAGTGAAAACACGTTTTGACCGGCAAAATTTTTCTAACCTATTTCTAACCATGCCGTCAATTTCTAACCATTTTCGTCAATGAGGGTCAAAAAATGAACTTCGATAATTTATTGAAAATAAAAGTAATTCAAAACAAATCCATCTCCGTCAATGCCCGTCAAATCTCTTTTAAAAGGGCTCATAACCCGAAGGTCGTAGGT
>JAEXGX010000045.1 GCA_023450535.1 Pseudomonadota bacterium
GTAGCCCGCAGGGCGTACAGGCTCGGACAGCAGAGCAAGCTCTGGCAGCGGCGCGAAACCTGTGGGCCAGAACATCCTATCCCCCCCATGTATGATTTTAATGTTGAACTGCTCAGGAAGAAAAAACACTGCATTCTTTCTCTTCGGGCGGCAGAGGTGAGAGAGGAAGAGAGCGCTGGGGAACTCATTGTGACGTTCGCGGACATCATGCCCGTGTTCACTGTTCAGATTCTTCGGAAGCGGCGGACGGGCTTACAAAAGCAATGGAGTGCTCATGGGGCTTGCCGGAAGGGGTTTCCTTCGCCTTGACTTCATTCCAGAGTTCGTCCTTGGCGTCGAGATCAAGAGACGTGAAGTCCTTTCCCTGTGCTTTTGCCAATTTTTCCATGGCCTCAAAGCGGGCGCGGAAGCGGTGGTCGGCCATATCGACGGGGTGTGCGGCCTTGATACCCATGCGCCGGCCCAGCTCGACCAGAGAAAAAATCATGTCTCCGAGCTCATGTTCTTTGGCTTGTTCATCGCCGGAGGCCTTGGCATCAAGCAGTTCCAGCCATTCCGCCTCAATCTGGCGCTCGACTTCTTCCTCTTCGTCCCAGGTAAAGCCAACCTGAGCCACTTTGCTGTGCAGGCGATAGGCCTTGGTCAGTGGGGGCAGGCCGGTGGGCACAGAAGACAGAATGCCGTCTTCCTTTTCGCCCGCAGCAGCCTTTTCCGCTTTTTTGATTTCCGCCCAGGCTTTGGTGAATTCGGCCTGATCGGTGAAGTGAGCGTCTCCGAATACATGGGGATGGCGGCGGGTCATCTTGTCTGCCCCGGCGTTTAGCGCGTCAGCCAGAGAAAAGCTTCCGGCATCGGCAAAACGGCGGGCCACGATGAGCAGAAGAAAGAGGAGATCTCCCATTTCGTCACATGCGTGGCCGGGTTTTCCGGAACGTATGGCATCCACCAGTTCGTGGCATTCTTCGATAAGATATTCACAGAGGGAAACTGGGGTCTGCGCCTTGTCCCATGGGCAACCTTCTTCAGGATCGATCAGTTTGTCCACTACACTCTGAATGCGGGCCAGTGCCTGCTGATCTTTCATACTATCATTGCTCATGTCCGACTCCGTTTAGGGCAGATTGACTTTTGTGTTGTGCAGCAGCAATTCATCGCCTGACGAGCATATGAATTGTGCCAATCCATTACTTCTTTGGGTAGAGAAAACAGGCATATCGATCGGTAAGGCGTTTCATGTCACCGGATAAAGGGAGCAGAGATACGTCTGTTGCTAGGCTTGATCCTAGAGCAATGTTAAAGTTAAATTGTTCTAGGGTAGAGTAATATTCAGATTAAGAGAACCCGCTATCCAGCGTACAAATTCAAAAAGAGGAGGAATAGCTTGAGACGTTTTGACGAACTCATATTCCGGAGCAAGCCACAGGATAATATAGGCCAGTGCTGCAGCGATAATAGCGCCCTTCACCGCACCAACGCCAAGGCCCAGAATGTGATCAAGCCATCCTGCCCAGGCAATGTGGATGATCTTTTGCACGACGCGAGCCAAGAGGCCGATGACGAGCATTCCGCCCAACAGTAAACCGACCCAGGCTACCACCGGCGCGCCCCGGCCCAACATGGGTTCAATGAATTCCGCACATTGAGGAGCGAACATGCGGGCCAGAACAAGGCCGACGAGCAGGCCGACCAATCCGGCAACTTCCCCCACGAAACCGCGTAGCAGGCCGCGCAGGGAGAAAATACCCACAACGGCCAGCAGGGCGGCATCTACATAGTTAAACGGCATGAAAATATCCTGTGTTGAAGAAAATCAATAAGCGGAAAACTAACGGAACAAAGGTGTTCTGTAAATCTTTTCCCTGTGTGGGAAGTAAAAAAGCCCGGCCATTGCTGGCCGGGCTTGGCTTGAAGCTGTCAACATTGTCAACTGCCCAATGCCGGAATATGGCTACTTGCCCTCGTTCAATTTCACTTCCTGCGGGAACATGGGCAGGTAACGGTAGGAGAGCGAAAGCGCCATAGCGGCATACGCCATGACCAGCGCGCAAGCACCCCATTCTGCCCAGTTCGGGGCATAGGTACGCCATGCGTCAAAGGGCATGACCGGAATGGCCAGAGCCTGCACAGTGAGCAGATAGCGGTTCAGAGTGATGCTTACGCAGGTGAGCACCAGCATGGTGTAGAAGATTTTGGGGTTTTCGCGCGTGGATTTCTTGAGCAGGAAAATCACCGGCAGGATGATGCACAGCAATTCAGCCCACATCAGCCACTTCCCATAAATCCAGCCGTAGAACATCTGGTCGAAGGTCAGGCCTTCACGGGGAAGGAGATCAACGGCCCAGAACCAGGTATCAGCCAGCTTGAACACGGTATAGACCAGCAGCATAGTCGCACCGATCTTGCCCATGAGCTGCTTTACTTCCCAGGTCACCAGCTTGCGTCCGGACAGTTTTTCCATGATGGAGCAGACCAGCACGGTAAACATCGGCCCCGCGCTGATGGCGGAGAGAATGAACAGGAAGAAGGTCCAGGGCCAGATGAAGAACCCATCGCGGTACAAATAGGGGCGGCCGAACAGCACACCGTACATGCCGCCGAGCGAACCCTGATGGAATGTGGACAGGAAAGCGCCGATGCCCGCGAACAGGGGCATAAGCAGGTGGAAGTTGTGCGCCAGCGCGCTGATGAAACGGGACTTGGCGAGCTGACGGTTTTCCAAAATCAGCGGTACATACTCAATGATGAGCACAATACAGTAGCAGGTGATGCAGAAAATAACTTCCGTCAGCATGGAATGAACGTTGGGATACCAGTAGCCGAACCAGCAGCGGATGGGCTGGCCGATGTCCAGCACCAGAATGAGCATGGCCCCGGTATAACAGAGAAAGCCGATGACTGCTGCCAGATTGACGATGTTTTTCAACTCGTCGATATTCAGAATGTACCGGAGCAGGCCGGTAAAGAACGCTCCGGCGCCCAGAGCAATGACCGCGAGGTCAAAGGTGATCCACAGGCCGAAACCGAAATAGTCGTCCATACCGGTTTCGCCCAGGCCGAAGCCGAGCACTCGCACGGCGGCGTAAAGCCCCCAGAGCAGGATAATGCCCAGGATGCCCATCCAAGCCATAAATCTGGTCAGGGAGCAGCGCTGACAGCCTTCGGGGAACAGGGCCGCGTCAATAGGTTTGCTGTAATCCATAACCTACACCTTCTTGTTGTCGCCAGTGGCTTCGTGTTCCAGGTAGTTGTCGCCCTGACGGCGGATCCACTCACGTTTGCTCATGTAATAGACCTGCGGCTCGGTCCCCAGTCTTTCCAGCAGACGGAAGGCATGGGGGTTCTGCTTGAGCTCATGCACTTTGTGCTTGGGATTGTTCAGGTCTCCAAACGTGATCGCGCCGTTGGGGCAGGCTTCCGTGCAGGCGGTGACATATGCGCCATCGGGCAGATCCATGGGGTCTTCGCCTTTCAGAATGGCGGCGTCCTTGGCATGCATCCAGCGATGGTGGCAGAACGAACACTTTTCCACAACCCCGCGCGGGCGGGTGGAAACATCGGGGGTCAGTGTACGATCCAGATCGCCAGGCCACTTGGGGTCATACCAGTTGAAGTAACGGGCATGGTAAGGACATGATGCCATGCAATACCGGCAACCGATACAGCGTGGAGGAATCTGACTGACGATGCCGCCTTCTTCGCGCTTGTCTGTGGCGACCACAGGGCAGACGCTTACACAGGAAGGCTTGCCGCACTGCATGCAGGGGCGGGGCAGATAGGCCACTTCATGGTCGGGGAAGGGCTTGCCGTTGGAAAGACGGTATACAGTGAGCCAGTTCAGGGCGCGCAGTTTGTTGCTGGCGTCAACCTGCGGGGCAAGGTTGTTTTCCGCTTGGCAGGCCACCATACATGCGCCGCATCCGGTGCATTTGTCGAGGTCGATGACCATGCCCCATCTGATTTTGAAATCGATAACTTCAGACATTTCTCGCTCCCTACGCCTTGTCCACGCTCACGCCTGCAGAACTCCACACCGGCAGGCCGGTGCCGGGTTCGCGGGTGATGCTGGTCAATGTCATGATGTTGCTTCCCTTGTTCTGGCTGAACTGGTCAAAGGCAGTGTGGCCGAGTCCCGCGCTCAGGGCGACGGCATCGGGAAGAACGCCTTCAAAAATATCAACCAGGGCGGGAACCTTCACCTCGCCTCTGCTGACAATCACGCGGGAACCTTTGCGCACACCGAGCCTATCCGCCGTGGCGGCATTCATCTGAGCTACGCTGTTGTGTCCGACAAGCTGGTATTCCGTGATAATCTTGGTGGCAAAGGGAGGAATACCCGTCTGGGCCGTTCCCATGCCGAGCACGACAACGGGAGCCAAATTCAGAGGGGCCGTTTCTTTTTTGAGCGTCAGGGCTGTCTTGATGGCTTCCGCGTTATAAACCGGCACAGAGAAAGCTCCGCCAGCCTTTTTCTGGAATACAGTTCCGTTTTCTACCATCTTCCGGAAATTGGCGCCAAGGCTGTAGGCTTTTTTATACAGCAGTTCAGGCATATCCTTCACGCCTACTTCCACGCCGAGTTCCCTTGCCAGAGCAATGATAACTTCGCCCATGGGACGCGAGTTATAAAACGGTTTGACTAGGGGGTGGCTGATACACCAGCTGACTTCCCCGGAACCGTAAGGGGTATAGCAATCGTCGAAACGTTCCAACCCCATGGCGGCGGGGAGAACGAGATCACATTCCGCACAGCTTTCGCTAAGGAAGCTTGCCATGGCGATTTTGAAACCGCTTTTGGCAAACACTTCTCCCATACCAGCGTTGGAAGGCAAGGCATACAGCGGGTTGGCTTCGTACAGAAGCAGCACGCGCGGAGCCTCAACTTCACCGGAGGCCACACTCTGGGACCAGGAGACGAGGTTGCGCTTCATCACTGCGCGATAGTCGGAAGCTCCGGCCACAACGGGGGACGGGAAAGGCAGATTGACAAGTCCGCCTTCCTTTCCCACACGGCCAAGCAGCATGTTCACGGCGATGCCCGCCATAACGGCGCCTGCGCCGCCGCCTGCGCCAAGCGAAGACCCGACCAGCACGAGAGGCTTTTCAGCCTGAGCGAGGGCCTTGGCTACTTCAGTCAGGCGTGCTGCGTCCACACCGGTCAGCTGTGCAACCTTCTCGGGCGTGTATTCCGCTACAATAGCCTTGAAATCGTCAAAACCGGCGGAAGGAGCAGCGTGTCCGGCTTTAATCAGGAGGTGGGCAATGCCCAGGGCAAGCTCCATTTCCATGCCGTCACGGCAGGGCAACCACCAGTCCGCACCTGCGGCGGTGTTGTTTTGCACCGGCCCCGCGTAGGCGAATTTCATCTGCGCTTCCTGCCCGGCCGGGTGCTTGGCGCTGAAATTCTTGCGGTTACGGGCCACCGTGCCCCAGCTTTCCAACATGTTCGCGCCAATGGCGAGAATGAAGTCGCTGTTGTCCACGTCATAGCCCAGACGGCCGAGGCCCCCCATGGCGTTCCAAGCCGTTAGCGCCGCTTGCTCGTCATCGGGCATGAAATAGAAGTTGGCGGAACCGCGGCTTTCCATAAGACTGGAAAGCAGTTCATTTATCGTGCTGGTGGGATCGCCAGAAATACAGGCTGTGGAACCTTTGGCTTCAATCAGTTTTTCCTTGAGCAGTTTTTCCGCTTCGTCCCAGGAGATGGCAACCAGCGCGCCGTCAGGCGTACGGCGCAGGGGTTCTTTCAGGCGGGCCGGGCTGACCATGAGCTGAGTCTCGACTGCGGCAAGTGCGGTGAGAGCTCCACGGCTCAGGGGGTTGTCCGGATCGCTGAGAGCACGAACGGGCTGTCCGTCCACCAGGCGGACTCGAATGCCCGTACCGGAGGGGCAAAGTTTGCTGATTGTGGGAATATAAGTGCTGTCCCCCCGGGGAATACGGGGGATCCATCCCCAGTTCTGGGTCCAGTACACCGCATCGTACAGGGTATTCCAGATGATGGGAGACGCCACGAGGCCTACGGTCCCGCCGGCGGCAAATTTGAGAAATCCTCTTCTGTTCATGACTTCCTCACTGGCTCGCTTGGGCGCTACTTATGGCAGACGAAGCAGGCGTTGTTCGCGTTGGTCGCCGGGCTCAAATGGTTGGGATTGGCGTGACAGCGCTCGCAGTCCCACATGAGCATGGTGCCCTTCGGGTAGCCGGAAAGCCTGTTTTCCGAATAAACGGGCGGGGTGCTTACCTTCGACATGTCCATATGGCACACCGCGCACAGAGCACCGGGCGCTTCTTCATACTCGGTGTGGCAGGTTGCACAGCGCTCCAAAGAGTGGGCGGTGTGGCTGAAGAAAACGTTGTCGGGTTGCTTCAGATAGATAAGCCATTCGGAACGGATCTCGCGGCCCGTCTGCACATAGTCTTGCACAAAACGGATTTCCTCGGGGTTGTTGCCGATGACTTCCGAATGGCATTCCGCACAGGAGGCAGTGGTAGGCACGCCGCTGAACTGGCCGTCAGGCCCTGTAAAGTGGCACTGCTTGCAATCCATCCCTTGTTCGTCCACATGCAGAACGTGGTTGAATGCAACCGGCTGTTTCAGTTCTTTCTGCATAAGAGCGGGCAGAACCGCCCAACCCAGAATCAGGGCCACGACCAGGCCCACAAGGAAGGCGCCCCAACCGCAACAGCAACATTTTTTTGCCGTTTCAGGTGCGCTGGTGTGATTCCTCTCCTCCATCCCGATGCCTCGTGCTGGTTTGAGGTGACTGAATTAACGCGTCCGAGCCGCGACAAAAGTCGGGGACGGCAGGACGCAGGCGGAACCATCGGCAATCAGAGAAATGCAGCGAAGAGTTCCTGTGAACTTTGTTAGTCTAGGCCAAAAATATGCGCATGGCAATGGGGAAATAGAGGAATGCGGCCAGCTACGACAAGATATTCCACGTCGTCAGTGAGGTCATTTCATCGGGTCGCCTTGTGCCGAAATGGGAGTGGTCGAGGATGACGCCCCTTTTTTTTTATGGTAGAAACAAGCCACAATCAGGGTCTGGTTTCTGATGGCGGAGCAGGATGGCTCTGCCGGAAAGGGAGCTTTTTTGCGCGTGGTTGCGGAAAATAGTTCCATGTTGCGCAGTGTGCACATACGGAGGAAACCAGATATAAACTACGGGCAAGGCCCGACGGAGAAAACAATGAAACAGATTTTGCGTCTTACGCTCATCTGCCTGATGCTGTTCATGGGCTATGCTGCGTCTTCCGTAGCAAAAAGCGAGACGTCCGCTCTTACAAACGTAACACCTCAGGAAGCGCTTACCTATATAGAGCAAACCCCGAACGTGTTTATCCTGGATGTACGTACGCCCGGCGAGTTCGCGCAGAAGCATTTGCCCAGCGCGGTAAATATTCCTGTGGAAGAATTGAAGGGGCGAATTGACGAAGTACCGGTGGATAGGCCTGTGGTGGTATATTGCCGCTCTGGAATGCGGGCCGGAAACGCCGGGGCGATGCTCAATCAGGCAAAACCTGAAATGAAGATTTTGGTGGTAAAGGGATTTATCATCCAATAGTTTTGCCATACTCTGGTGCTTTGGCTTGTTTGACTTCGTTCGGAAGGCTCTTGACCTGAATGTGGATGTCCGGCTACAAGGAACGACGTGGGAGCGTCCGCAAGGGAACCCTCACGGACGGCGCGTACTCCGAAAGCGGAATACGTCATCGTTTTTAGGAAGGATGGCAGAGCGGTTGAACGCGGCGGTCTTGAAAACCGTTGAGGATTTACGTCCTCCGGGGGTTCGAATCCCTCTCCTTCCGCCATATTGAATATCAGCAAAAGCTCCCAAGTGACGTAATGTGCTTGGGAGCTTTTGTTGTGCGGGAGATTCGGGTGCCTTGCCTGGTAATGATGATTTTGTGAGAGTCCACGGCGAGAGATGCATGGTCAGGGACACTGCCTGGTCAGAGACTCGAAAGAGCGAACGTTTTGCCATACGTGCGGGAGTATATTGTGGAGATGCGTTTCATTGATTTGCATTGTGACACCATAACTAGAAAAGGGGATGTGCCGTTCGCGGACTGGACAGGACACATCAACCCGGACAAGCTCCGCCGGGGCAAGGCTCTGGCTCAGTGTTTCGCCTTGTTCATCCTGACGCGCGAACCTGATCTGCGGAAAGTGGACGATGTGCCACCTCATGTCGTTTTTGAGCATTATTTCGACATCTACCAGCGCGAGCTGAAAATACACGCAAAGACCCTGGCCCCTGCTTATTCCGTGGCTGATATTCGAGCCAATGCGAAAAAAGGACGTATTTCTTCCATTCTTACAGTGGAAGACGCCGTGGCGCTAGAGGGCAAACTGGAATACCTGGATGATTGGTACGCCAAAGGGGTACGGATGGTGACCCTGCTTTGGAATTACGAGAATGAGCTTGGCTTTCCTCATTCGCGCGAGTCAGGACTCATGGGGCGCGGCCTCAAGCCTTTTGGAAGAGAAGTCGTGCGGCGCATGAATGAACTTGGTATTATTGTTGATATTTCCCACCTGTCTGATGG
>JAEXGX010000061.1 GCA_023450535.1 Pseudomonadota bacterium
ATAGCCCCAATTCATTTGCGACGTCAAGTTCCGGAGGAGGCGAAAAACCTGCGGATAGAACCCTGCGTATGCAATTTTAATGTTGGCATTGCTCTGGTGAATGCGGTTATTCCGGCTTCATGCGTGAAGTTTGAGCGGGAGAGTTTTGAAGTAAAGGCACGACAACGCCGCTGTTTTCCCTTTCTCTTTTTGTCGTTTGCCGTGTAGTGCAAGCCGGGGAGCAGCCGTCCAAAGACGGTTGCTCCCCTTGACTTAATGACGGCGAGAGGTCTATCATCCTCCTCATTGTTTTGCGTTGTTTTGCCTGATTTCAGGTTCGAGCCGGACTCGTCATTATTGAGTCGTTTCCAAGGAGGAGAGGATTTCATGAAAAAGCTGCTGACACTCGGCCTGGGTGCGTTGTTCGCTGTGTCCATGGCCATGCCCGCCTTCGCCGAGCAGCCCGACATGCCGCAGGAGCCTGTAAAGATGGCTCATACCAAAAAGCCGGTAATGTTCCCCCACAAGATTCACACCACCCCCGACTGTACGGCATGTCATTCCAGCGTGCCCAAGCATTTCCCTCCGCTCGCACTGGATGCCAAGCAACAGTGCACGGTTTGCCATCATCTCGTTGGCGGTGAGGAAATAATTATGGCTTGCTCCAGTTCCGGGTGCCATGATGAATTCGATCCGCGCGACAAGAGCGCGAGCAGTTACTATCGTATCGCCCACGCCCGCGATGTGGAAGAAGGCTACAATTCTTGCCTGAGCTGCCATTATGAAGTGGCGAAGACTCGGCCGGAAAAGAAGCAGCTTCTGACTGCCTGTTCCGGATCCGCCTGCCATCCCAAGAATTGACGACCCGCCGGAGACTTTTGGGTCTTCGGCATCGTTTTTCCCGACCCCCTCCCTGCGTTGTCATGACGCCAAAGGAGTTTAGCATGAAGAAGCTGCTTCTGTTCGGGTGTGGCGCTTTGCTTGCCGTTGCACTTTCCGCGCCTGCCCTTGCCACTCCGCCTGCGGTTCCTTCGGGACCTCTCACTATGGATCTGACAAAGAAACCCGTGGTGTTTGATCATGCTCAGCACAGCAAACTTGAGTGCGGAGTATGCCATCATCAGGTTGCCGGAAAGGAAAATTATCAGAAATGTTCCACTGCCGGCTGTCATGACGTCCTGGGAGCGAAAGACAAGAGTGTGCACAGCTATTACCGCATTGCTCATGACCGTAAAGTTGCTGCGCCGTATAACTCTTGCCTGAGTTGCCATAGTGAAGTTATCAAGCAGGTACCCGACAAGAAAAAGGCCATGACCTCCTGTGTTGGCTCTTCTTGTCATCCCAAGAGCTAGTTTGGTATATTTTGAGATTTGTTGCGGGCGGAAGGCTTCTTCCGCCCGCTTCTATTTTCCCTGATATATGGCAGTCCGTTTTTCTGTCGCATGCTGGGGTGATTTAATTATGAATGCTCTGAAGCCTGCGAGAGCAGGTACCTGCGGCGAAGGCCCAAAGCGGAATTTATTTGCGCATTCAAGCTCCGGAGCAAGGGGGCCTTTCAACTTCAGACGGATGGCAAAACCCGCTTTGCGGAGTTTGCGCCGTCTAAGCCGTAAAGCGGCTTGACGGAACAGGGCACGAAAATCGCTCGTTGCGTTGCAGTCTGTTTCCCTTAGCCGCGCAGCGGCTAAGGGAAGTGCCCCTCCGGGGCAGTCTTCGGGCAGCTGACAAGCGGCAAAGCCGCGACCTGTTCGCAATTTTCGAGGCTGCTGATAAAGTCAGCAGCCTCACTTTGAAATTATAAAATTTCAAAATTTATCTGGTATAGTTGTTTACTTGCTTGACGCGCTTTTTATGTGTAGGCTGGCAATGTTTTGGTTTGTATTTTGAACTTTTCCCCACAACGAGGACCGTATGGAAAGCCCGGACGAACTCAGGCGTGCCGCCGCCGCTGATGTTGTCGCTCCTTCCGATGCCTCCGCTTCGGATGCCGACGAGATTATTGATTTGACGGATATCGTAGAGCGGGGCGAGATTCCGGCTGAGAACGGCCTCCAGAAGAAAAATACGGATACGGGGCTTAAGCAGGAAGAAAGCGAAGAAATTTCTCTGGACGTATTAATGGCGGATTTGCGGGGAGATGAAAGTACCGCGCCGAATGATGCATCCGAAGAATTTGATCTTGATTCTCTGCTCGACGCCGTAGTGCATCAAAAGGAAAGTACGGGAGAATCTTCTGCCAAGCAGATGGAATTGCAGGATGACCGAAGCACTGCACCGGATGATACGGCTGAAGAATTTGATCTTGATTCCCTGCTTGATACTGTAGTGAATCAGAAGGGAAGTACGAAAGAAGCTTCTGCCCGGCAGGAAAAAGTGATCGAAGGAAGGAGTGGCGTACTCGCATCGGATGATGAAAAAACCATTGTGGATGATGATGAGTTTGACGCTCTCCTTCAGGATATTGTGGGAGAAATCGAGCCAAGTCCCGGAGTTCCCTCTGATGAAAGAGGGGAGGACGAGATAGGGCTTGACGATCTTGACTCCCTGTTGGCTTCTCTGGGGGGGGCAGCTCCTGAAAACGTTTCTGTCGCTTCTGACGGAAAGGAGCATGGAGAGACACAGGTGCAGAGCGGAGAAGCAGCTCTTGGTTCTCCCCATTCCTCTCATTCTGATAAAGAAGATTCCTCTGATTTGTCGTTGGATGAGTTGGACAACATGCTGGATTCATTTGAAATATCTGAAGAGGATTCTCCTTTGCCCCGTAAGGATGAAAAAATTTCAGAACCTGTGGGCTCACAGCAGGAAAAAACTGTTGCTCTTGATGCCTCTTCCCGTGCTGTTGGAAAAAATGAACCAGTTTTCGATCCCTTGGTTGATGAAGATTCCCAAGAGATGGAAAACGGGAATGGCCTGGAGGATCTCGATCAGCTTTTGGATTCCCTGATGGCAAATGAGCCGGAGGG